>CAKPQY010000153.1 GCA_934179885.1 uncultured Clostridia bacterium | reverse complement strand
TTGAAAATTTCAATGATTTGGAGAATTCTACATTAGTACACCATGTAAATCAAGCATTAAGAGCACATGGAGTAATGAAAAAAGATATAGATTACATCGTAAAAGATGGAGAAGTTTTAATTGTTGACGAATTCACAGGACGTATCATGTATGGAAGAAGATACAACAATGGATTACATCAAGCAATTGAAGCAAAAGAAAAAGTAAAAATAGCAGATGAATCTAAAACACTTGCAACAATTACATTCCAAAATTACTTCAGAATGTATGATAAATTATCAGGTATGACAGGTACAGCTATGACAGAAGAAGCAGAATTTGAAGAAATATATAACTTAGATGTTGTAGAAATACCAACAAACAAACCTATGATAAGAAAAGATGAAAATGACGTAATTTATAAAAATGAAAATGCAAAGTTCAGAGCAGTTGTTGAAAGCGTAAAAGAAAGCCATGCAAAAGGACAGCCAGTTTTAATTGGTACAGTATCAATTGAAAAATCAGAAAAATTAAGCAAATTATTAAATGAAGAACGTATACCACATGAAGTATTAAATGCTAAATCACATGAAAAAGAAGCTATGATAGTTGCACAAGCAGGTAAATTTGGAGCAGTTACAATAGCAACAAATATGGCAGGACGTGGTACTGATATTATGCTAGGTGGAAATAGTGAATATCTAGCAAAAGAAGAAATGAGAAAAAATAAAGTACCAGCAAATTTAATAGAAGAAGCAAATACATATTATGAAACAGATGACCAAGACATATTAAGAGCAAGAGAAGAATTCAATAAATTAGTTGAAAAATACGATGAACAAATAAAAGAAGAAAAACAAAAAGTTATAGACGCAGGAGGATTAAAAATAATTGGTACAGAAAGACATGAGTCAAGAAGAATTGATAACCAATTAAGAGGACGTTCTGGACGTCAAGGAGATGTTGGAGAATCAAGATTCTTTATTGGATTAGATGATGACTTGATGAAAATCTTTGGTGGAGATGCTATAACAAGAGTTTACAACACTTTAGGAGCAGATGAAAATATGCCAATAGCTTCTAGAATGATTTCAAAAGCTGTTGAAAATGCTCAAAAGAAAGTTGAAGGTAGAAACTTTAGTATACGTAAAAATGTTTTAAAATATGATGATGTTATGAATGCACAAAGAGAAATCATTTATAAACAAAGAAGAGAAGTCCTAGATGGAGAAGACATCCATAATAACATATTAAATATGATAAACAGTATTGCAGAAGAAACAGTTTCAATGTTCATTGAAGATGAAGACGGAAAATCTGTAAACGTAGAAGCTTTAAATACAGAAATAACAAACATATTTGGATTAGATATGTTAGACTACATCAAAGAACATAAAAATGATTCAAATGCAATTATAGAAGAATTAGAAAAACAAGCAACTGAAAAATATCAAGTAAAAGAAGAAGAAATTACTTCTGACAAAATGAGAGAACTTGAAAGAGTTGTAATGCTTAAAGTTGTAGATGAAAAATGGATGAACCATATAGACAGTATGGATGAATTAAAAAATGGTATTGGATTAAGAGCTTATGGACAACAAGACCCTGTAGTAAAATACAGAATGGAAGGTATGGATATGTTTGATGAAATGATTGCAAACATAAAATTAGATGTTGTTAAAATTCTTATGAATATCAGAAAACAAAGTGAAAATGTACAAAGACAAGAAACTGCAAAAATTACAGGGGCAGCTTTAGAAGCTATTAATAGTGTTGATGGTGGAAAGAAAATTAGTACTCCAGAATATAGCCAAACAGTTGTAAATGAAGGACCAAAGGTTGGTAGAAATGATCCATGTCCTTGTGGAAGTGGTAAGAAGTATAAGAATTGCTGTGGCAGAAATCAGTAATAGCAAGGATTACAGAGATTTGGATAGATTGACGTAAATGCAAAATTTAAGCATTTGTCGCCAATTTGTCGCCACACAAAATAAAATTGTCGCCCAAAATCCTTAAAAGTGCTTATTTATCAATAAATACAGACTTGGCGACAAATAAAAATATTAAAATAAGTTTAATATTGGCTGACATTGTAAAAGATGCCAGTCTTTTTTTCGTTCAATGTAAAATCAATTTTAAATTACCTAAATATGATGTTCCACCAGATGATCCAGCACACATATTTACTAATGAAGAAATTAATATGATATTAGAAAGATTTAAAAATAATCATTGTGTATATTATGCGTTTTTAACTGCATATTGTACTGGATTAAGAGTTGCAGAAGTATTTGCATTAACTTGGGATGATATAGATTTAAACAATAAAACAATAACAGTAAATAAAAATATATTAAAGAAGAATCAAGTAGGAGGAACAAAACAAAGACATATAAGTGGAAGTTCAACAACGGTTTGGTATTTTGGAACTTGCAAAACACAAACTAGTTATAGAACAATTCCTATAGGAGATACACTTGTGAAAGCTTTAAAAGAATTTAAAAAAGAACAAGAAATACATAAGAAAAATTATGGCGATACATATATGAAACATTATAAAAAGACTGTTATTAATCCATATAACAAAAAACATACGGATTCAAGGTTTTTTGGAAAAATAATAAATACCCTTTTAAAATAAAAAATTATGTGTTAAAATACAAAACAGGTGATAAAAATGATAGATTTAAAAAAGGCAGAAAATGAATTTATAAAATATACAGAAAATTATGATTTGGAAAATAGCAATATTGATAGAAAACAAAAACACTCAATAAGAGTAAAAAATATTTCAATTGAAATTGCAAAAAGTTTAAATTTAAAACAAGAAGAAATAGAATTAGCGGCTTTAATTGGATTATTACATGATATTGGAAGATTTGAAC
>CAKPQY010000152.1 GCA_934179885.1 uncultured Clostridia bacterium | reverse complement strand
AAAGATATAAAATTAGTAAAAGAAAATGAAGATGGAACAAAACAATATGTATTAGAATCAGAAGCAGATGTAGATTTAAGAAAAGTAATATTTACTGAATTTGCAAAAGAAAATATAACAATATTTGAGATGAAACAAGCAGATGCAACATTAGAAGATGCATTTATGAAATTAATAGAAGGAGGAGAAAAATAATGTGGGCAGTCATAAAGAAAGAGTTTAAATCATATTTTTGTACACCAATAGGATACATTTTCATAGGAGTATTTTTAATAGCTTTTAGTATATCATTTTATTTTAGCGTAATAGGACATGGAAATGTAAATTTTGAATACATATATTATACATTACCAACAATATTAGTATTAGCATTTATAATTCCATTATTAACAATGAGATCTTTTTCAGAAGAAAGAAAAACGGGTACAGAACAATTATTATTATCTTCACCAGTTAGCATAACAAAAGTTGTATTAGGAAAATTTATTGCAGCATTAGCTATAGTAGTAATTACAGAATTATGTACATTTATGTATTTTGGAATATTATGCCACTATGGAATGCCAAAATTAACAACAACATTTGCAACTTTATTAGGATTTTTACTATTTGTAATGTCATATATCTCTTTTGGTATGTTGACATCAAGCATTACAGAAAACCAAATAATATCTGGAATTATTTCAATAGGATTTTTTATAATTACTTGGGTATTGCCAGAATTTAATTCAAGTCTAGAAAGTTATTCTTTCATAAATATGTTTTATAAATATACACAAGGACAAATTGATATAGGAGACACAGTTACATTTATAACATTTACAATTACTTGTTTGTTATTGACAATAACAACAATGCAAAGAAGAAAGAGTGTAAAATAGAAAAGGAGGATAAAAAGTGAAAGAAGATAAAAAGACTAAAATAAAAGCAGAGAAAAAGAATAAGACAGAAAAAGTAAAGAAAGAAAAACAAGAAAAAACTAATAAATTTATAGAAACCATAAAGAAAAAATGGTTAATCAATGGCACTAAAACAATTTTATTAGTAGCTATTATAATTGCATTTTTTATTGGAGTTACAGTATTAATGCAAAAATTGGATTTAACACCAATAGACTTAACAGAAGATAAGTTATTTACTTTAACAGATGAAAGCAAAGAACAAGTAAAAAATATTGATAAAGACATAAATATATATTTTGTTGGATATTCTGAAGACGATTCTACACTTGATTTAGCAAAACAATATACAAAAGTAAATGAAAAGATAAAAATAGAAGCAGCAACTGCAACAGATAGACCAGATTTAGCTGAAAAATATGGAATAGAAACAGATAGCGAAGGAATAATAGTAGAATCTGGAGAACAGTATAAAGTATTAGCATCAAGTGATTTATATACATATGATCACACAACATATGAATCAATAAATGTGGCAGAAGAAAAATTAACAGCTGCAATTAAATCAGTATCTGTAGAAGAAAAACCAAAAGTATATTTTTTAAGCGGATATAGTTCATTTTCACTAACAAGTGGAATGCAATATTTAAATATGTATTTACAAAATGAAGTAAATGAAGTTTCAACATTAGATATATTATCAGAAGGAAAAGTACCAGATGATTGTAATACATTAGTAATAGCATCACCAGAAAAAGATTTTGATGATATTGCAACAAATGCCATAACAGACTATATTAATAAAGGCGGAAATGTATTATGGTTAAATGCAGCAATTGCACAAAGCAAAGATGATTTTGCAAATGTAAATAAAATTTTAGCTATGTATGGAGTAAATCCATTTGAAGTTGGAATTATTAGAGAAACAGATTCAAGCAAAATGGTATCAAATTCACCAGATTTAATTATGCCAGAAATACAACATGCAGACGTAACAAACAAACTATATGATTCAGAAGGAGTTATATTTATAAATGCTACTAAAATAAATACAGTAGATGATGAGACATTAGATGCTTTGAATGTAACAAAAACAGAACTAATTAAAACAAGTGAAAATGCATATTTTAGAACAAATTTTGAAAATTCATCAAATGCAGCACAAGAAGGAGAAGAACAAGCATCATTTTTAGTAGGAGCACAATTTGATAAAATAATTTCAGAAGAAAATGAAGAAACAGGAGAAAAAGAAGTTAAATCAAAATTAATTATATATGGAGAAAATTATTTTGCATCTGATTACCAACTAACACAGTCAACATATACACCAATGGTTGTATACAGACAAAATAAAGACTTAGTATTAAACTCAATTGCTTATCTATCAGACAGAGAAGAAGATATTACAGTAAGAAAGAGTACAGGAAGTGTAACATATACAGCAACAGAACAAGAAAACAGAATAATATTAGCAATTATAACAATAGTTCCAGTATTAATAATTGTTGCTGGAATTGTAGTTTGGACTAAGAGAAGAAGAAAAAAATAATAATATTAGTATAAAAAACCTCATAAAATAATATGGGGTTTTTTACGTATGGAAATTTTAAAAGTAGTATTTGTTATAATAGGAACACTAATTGGAGCTGGATTTGCATCAGGACAAGAAATTTATGCATTTTTCTTTTCATTTGGAATTAAAGGATTAATAGGAATTTTAATATCAAGTTTTATAATAGGAATTACAATATATAAAACACTTCAAATTGTACATCAAAATAATATTGATAATTATGAAGATTTTTTAAATACTTTTACAAAAAATAAAAAGCTAAATAATATCACAAATACAATAATAAATATATTTATTTTAGTATCATTTTTTATTATGATAGCCGGTTTTGGCGCATACTTGCAACAAGAATTTGATTTAAATAGTATTATCGGAAGCGGTATTTTAGCAATATTGTGTTTGATTTTATTTAAAAC
>CAKPQY010000151.1 GCA_934179885.1 uncultured Clostridia bacterium | reverse complement strand
CTTATAATATATCCAGATAAGTATAATCTAAATATGATAGAAAAAAATTATTCTAAAATTATCAAAGTTATAAGAATTACTTTAAATGATGAGGAAAAAGGAAAATATTCGCACAGAAATTATTTAGGCGGAATTGTAAAATTAGGAATGAAAAGAGAAAAAGTAGGAGATATCCTAGTATCTGATGATGGTGCAGATATATTAGTAAAAGAAGAAACTGCAGAGACATTGAAACAAGAATTAGGAACTCTTACTAGATTTGAAAATGCTAGAATTGAAATTGTGGAATTAGAAAATGTAAGAGAACAAGAAATTAAATTAGAAGAGCTAAGTATTATTGTACCATCTTTAAGACTTGATAATTTTGTTTCAGATTTAGCTAAAACTTCTAGGAGTAAGGCAGCTCAAATTATTGATAGTGAAAGAGTTTTTATTAATGGACAAAATGAAACAAAAGCATCTAAACAAATTAAATTGGGTGATGTTATTACAATTAGAGGTAAAGGTAGATTTGTTGTTAAGGAATTTTCTGGGACAACAAGAAGTGGAAGAACAGTTGTTAAAGTTGAAAAATATGTGTAAAAGAACAAGAAAATAAAGAATTATTAAAAAATATAAGAAAGTGAACCTAAAAGATAATTATTATAGGTTCACTTTTAAATAAATCAAAAATTTTTTTTCCGTCCTCAAAAACAGTTTAGGTGTCTAAATGTTTACTCATTATAATTGCATCACTTTCACCATTATAATATTTTTTTCTAATTCCAATATGGTCAAAATTAAATTTATCATATAGTTTTATTGCAGATAAATTATGCTCATTAACCTCTAGGGTAATTGTTTTTAAATCTTTATCTTTAGCATAAGAAATCAAATTTTCTAGAAGTATAGACCCAATACCATTGTGTCTAAAAGATTTCTTTACAACAATATTCATAATATCAGCTTCATCAACAATTATCTTTAAACCAGCAAAACCAACAATTTCATTATTCTCAGTTTTTGCTATAACAAAATAAGAATTTTCGCATTCTAATTCTTCTTTTAAAATATCGTAAGTCCAAAAATTATCAAAGTCAGAAATTAGAATATCTTTGATACTATTTAAATTATCTAAAGTCATTTTTTCAATTTTTAAATCCATAATAAAATTTGTTCCTTTCATGATTTGCTAAAAATACATATATTTATAAAAAAAGTTATGGTTATAAAGAGCCTTTTAATTTTTCTTCCAATTGTCTTTGAGCCTGTGGCTTTTTTAAATATAAAGGTAAAACATCTTCACCAACATTGTTATTATTAATAAATTTTTTATAGCCAGCAAATCCAAGATTTTCAACATTTAAGTAAGAATTTGTGGATTCTGAAGATATACCATCACCAACAAATTCAATAGTTTTGTTAGAATATTTTTCATTTAATAAATCTAAAACCTCTTGAACAGTTTTTGCGCAAGGCTCTTCTAAAACTTTATAATTGCCATTAACTAATTCATATAAAGCAAAATAACAATTATCATTTTTACAGTCTATTGTACTACAAATAATACCATCATTTTTAACATTATACGCCAAAACTTCTAGGCTAGATATTCCAACACATGGAATATTTAAGCTATCAGAAAAGGCTTTACAAGTAGCAACTCCAATTCGTATTCCTGTAAAAGAACCAGGACCAATATCTGAGACAAGTAAATCAATATCTTTTAGTGATAAAGTATTTGAATCTAAAAGTTCTTTTATTAAAGGCATTAATGTTTCAGAATGTGTTAAACCATTATCTAATTCTAATTTATTTATTAAAGTAGTATCTTCTAAAATAGCAACACTGCATAAATTGCTTGAAGTATCAATACATAAAATTTTCAAAATAAAATCTCCCTTCATTAAGTTTAATTTTTTGATATGTTATTTAAAAAATCTAATTTTTTATCGAATTTTTCTCCAACTAATTGTATTTCTAAGATTCTTTCATTTTCGTTTTCAAAACTCCTAGAAAAATTAATTTTGATGTATTCTTTAGGTAAAGCATCTTCAATTAGCTCGCCCCATTCAATAATACAAATTCCTTTTTCAAAATATTCTTCTCCACCAATTGCATAAAATTCAGAAGAATCTTCTAATCTATATACATCAAAATGATAAATATTTATATCGTTTTTTTGATATTCATTAACTATTGTAAAAGTAGGGCTAGAAATTTCATTTTCTAAATCAAAATAAGATAAAAAACCTTCTGTGAATTTTGTTTTGCCAGAACCCAAATCACCAGAAAGCACCAAGACATCACCTTTAGTTAATTTTGATGCAAATTGCTTTGCAAATTGTTTTGTGTCATTTTCAGAATTTGATTTAAAAATAAAATTTTTCATTGTAATCTCCCTTTAAGTTTTGAACTTTTTGAGCTTAGTCTATTTAAGCTTTCAAAATTATAAATATTGAAAATATTATAATATAAAAATACAAAAAATTCAATGAAATCTATTGATAAATTTTCATTATTGTAATATAATCGTAATGAAAATGTAACAAAAGTGAAATGAAAAGAGATGAAAGACTGATTTTATATAGAAGGGAAGAAATTTCATGTTAAAATTTGGATTTGGACAAGATGTAGGAATAGATTTAGGAACAGCTACAGTAATCGTGTATATAAAAGGAAAAGGAATAGTATTAAGAGAACCATCAGTAGTAGCAGTTGATAGAAATTCAGGAGATGTATTAGCAGTAGGTGGAGAGGCAAGAAGAATGATAGGAAGAACACCAGGAAATATAGTAGCAACAAGACCACTAAGAGATGGTGTAATTTCAGATTATACAGTAACAGAAAAAATGTTAAAACATTTTATAGGAAAAGTATGCGGAAAATCAATATTTGCACCAAGAATAATGATATGTATACC
>CAKPQY010000150.1 GCA_934179885.1 uncultured Clostridia bacterium | reverse complement strand
AATGTAGATGATAGAGTAAGAAAAGCTTGGGTAGTGGTCATAAACTATGAAGATAATTATAATGGAGATATAGCAAAAAGATATACAGAGGGAGAATACAGTTATTTTGTAGATGCAACAACAGGAGAAATTATAGGAGGACATACATTAGATTATATTTATAGTGCAAGTCAAAGATAAAATTGATATGTAAAGGTATTAACTTCCAAAAAGTTAGTGCCTTTTACTATTTTTCAAAATGTGATAAAATAAAAAAATACAAAATTTTGAAACTTTTTAAATTTTCATCTGTTTGTATATATGAAAGCAGGGTAAGATATGGAAAAAGATATAGATATGAAATTGTACAATGAATATTTAAATGGAGAAAAAGAAGCTTTTGAATTACTATATAACAAGTATAAAGATAAAGTAAAATATTTTATTTACAATATAGTAAAAGATTATCAAAAAGCAGAAGATATAACTCAAGATGTTTTTATTTATGTATTGCAAAATAAAATTAAAGATGAATATTCTTTTAAATATCATATATATTTAATTGCTAAAAGTAGAGCATATAACTATATAAATATGGAAAAAAGAAGAACAGAAATAAACGAACAATATTTTTCTAATGAAACAGAACAGGTAGAACAGGATGTAGCAGATATTGTCACAAAAAACGAAAAAAGAAAAGAATTAATGAATGCTATAAATATGTTAGATGATAGATATAGAAATGCACTATATTTAGTAAAAATTGAGGGACTTTCGTATAAAGAAACTGCACAAATACTTGGAGAGTCAATTCAAAATATAAAAAATCTTATCCATAGAGGCAAAAAAGAATTACGCAAAATCTTAATAAAGAAAGGATTTGATGAAATGAATAAAGTTTCAAAAGTAGTAATTATAATACTATGTATATCAGTAGCATTGTCAGGAGTTGTTTATGCAGCAACAAAAATTATTGAAAACATAAAAGGAAAAGCTAAAATGACACCAACATACACAAGTGAAATTTCAACAATAGATACAAACAAAGTATGGGTGGGAACATTTAATTTAGTTTGGAATGATTTTATGGATGATGTCATAGGAGGAAAAATAGAATTTGAAGATGGCTATTCTGAACTCGCAAATGAATTAAATAAACAAACATTCACAACAAAACAATTATCAGATGAATCATATTTTAAAACTCACGGATCTGCAACATTTGAATTAAAAGATAAAATAGAAAAAGGGATAAAACAAAAATTTAATGAGGACAGCAAAATATTAGATAAAGTCGAATGGGGAAAACCAGAAGGATATGTATTGTATGCAATGTTAAAAAAAGAATTTAATTATTTAGAAAAATTTCCAACATTGCAAAATAAAACATTTGGTAGTTCCGAAGAAAAAGTAAAATATTTTGGATTAGAACCTGATACTTCACAAGATGCAAGTAAAAATGTAGAAGTGCTATTTTATAATTCAAATGATGACTTTGCAGTAAAATTAAAAACAAAAGAAGGAGAGGAAGTATTCCTTTATAGAACAACTGGAGAAGGAAAATCATTTGAAGAAAATTACCAAGAAATGATAGACAAGCAATCAAAATATACTGGAGAAAATAACTGGCAAAGAAATGATATTTTAAATATACCATTTATAAAAGTAAGTGATGAAATAAATTATGATGAATTATGTGGAAGACTTATAAAAGGAACAAATTGGTATATAAGACAGGCTCTACAAACAATTGATTTTGAATTAAACAATTATGGTGGAAGTGTAAAAAGTGAGGCTCTTATTGAGGCATTGAATGAAGCAGTAGCTGAAAAAGGACGAGAATTTATATTTAATGATGACTTTATATTATATTTAAAAGAAGAAAATAAAGAGAAACCATATTTTGCTTTAAAAGTAGATAATACAGATGTATTAGAAATTGAATAATTGGAATTGATAAAAGGTTAGAATTTTAAAATTTAAATTCTAATCTTTTTTATATACTAATAATTCCTATAGATGAAATAATTGAAGTAAATAGTGATATTTTTAATTAAAGGTATAGAGTATTATATCTTATTGTGATATAATTAAGTACAAAGATAATAATTTATAAAAGGAATAGCTTACATATAACAATTCTGCGCCTTTTTATGTTTTCGTATTTGAAAGACTAATCGAGTTTATAATGCCTAGTATAATTGTTTTTATTGTTGCAAAAATAACAAAAAAGAAATACAATAAGTAAATTATAAATAGTAATTTGTAGAAGAGATTGGAGATGTAATTATGGGGCTATTTAATAAGAAAAAAGATGACTTTATAAAAGTAAAAGTTGAAAAACTAATTGATGGGAATGAACCTAATGGAGAAGGTTGTATGGTATCTGATAGGATAACTAAAGAAGGTTTTAAAGTCGGATATATGTATAGAGAAAAGCCAACTGATGGTAATCCAGATAGTGGTTGGAGATTTATGGCAGGTAACGAAGATGATGAATATATGAATAATCCCAATAATCATCATATATTTGCTATAAATACAATTTGTAATTATGATAAGGATATTATTCCATATTTAAAATCAAAAATAGGAAGTGCTTATATAAGAATAAATAATTCTGAATTTGCAAATGATGATGGCTCTAAACCTATTTTTGTAGATAGACAAGACAGATAAATGAATAAGAAATTATATTAGTAAATGAAATAAATTTAATAAAAAATTAATTGTTTTTGCATTTATATATATGTATAATATGCTAAAGGAGAGTTTATAAATGAGAGGTTGTAATAAAAAGAAAAAAACAAAGTATATAGTAATAGTTTTTTTTGCAATAATAATACTTGGAATAATTTTTATACCTTGGGCGATTGAACCAGAAAATTTTAGAGATACAAAAAATAAAATAAATAGTTTTATAAACAGATA
>CAKPQY010000149.1 GCA_934179885.1 uncultured Clostridia bacterium | reverse complement strand
TTTGGATGACGATGAACGGAACAGCCCAAGATTTGGCAGACGAAATTTTTGAAAAAAATTTTGGATGACGATGAACGAGTGAAACGAGTGAAAGGAGAAAAAATATGAATACTTTATTACTTATATTTTTTGCTATACCAATAGCTGTAATCATAATATCAATAGCATTACAAAAAATCTTCAAATGTCCATTTTTAGTAGCAGCAATAATATTTGCAATCTTTTTAGTAGTAACATTTATAGTAGGAAATTTAATATTCTTAGTTGCAACAATTGTATATACAATACTTGCATTTATTACAGCAGTTATAACCAAAATAATCTGCAGAATATTGCGAGAAATCGACAGAAGAGATAATGACAACGATAATGATTGTGACTGCGACAATAACAATTCATGTTCATGCAATTGTAATACGTCAAATAATTCTATAGCTCTTAGTGCAAATGTATTTCCAAATAATAATACAAATGGAAGAAGCGGAAGCTTCTGTGGATGTTTTAGAAGAAGATAAGGAAAAGGAGAGGGTGCATACAAAACTCTCCTTTTTGAGTTTCTGTTTTTTGGACTTGTTACCTCCCATCACATTCGAAAATTTTCAAAATAGAACTATATTCATTTTGAGTCTGAGTGAAGGAGGCTCAAGCTAAGTAATTAAAAATTCTAAACGAATGTAATGAACGAATACATCCAATAATTATAGATAAGGAAGTTGGGAGGTAACAGGTCCAAAAAACAGAAACTTAAATCTCCGTTTAACTTGCACATTTTTTATTTTTATGTTAAACTAATAAATGCAAATAAAAATAAGGAGAAAAATTTATGTTAGAAATTATAGAAGATACATTAATAGACGCAATAAAATTATTACCATTTTTATTTATAACATACTTAATTATGGAATACATAGAACATAAAATGGGAGAAAAATCAAAAAATACTATCAAAAAATCTGGAAAATTAGGACCAGTAATAGGAAGTATATTAGGAATATTTCCACAATGTGGATTCTCAGTATCTGCAACAAACCTTTATGCTGGACGAGTTATAACACTAGGAACTTTAATTGCTGTATACTTATCAACATCTGATGAAATGTTACCAATATTTATTTCAGAAGCTGTTTCTCCAATTATAATATTAAAGATATTAGGAATAAAATTAATAATTGGAATGATCGCAGGAATTTTAATAGACTTAGTTGTAAACTTAATTAACAAGAATAAACAAATAGAAAATCCAGAAGAAAATGAAATAGGCCATATATGTGAAGAAGAACATTGTCATTGCAATGAAAAGGGAATATTTAAATCAGCAGTTTCACATACTTTAAATATATTTTTATTTATAATTTTGATTACATTTATAATAAATATAGTTGTATATTTTGTAGGAGAAGAGACAATTGCAAGTTGGATATTAAATAAACCTGTAATTGGACCTATGATTACGGCATTAATAGGATTAATTCCTAATTGTGCAGCATCAGTTATAATAACAAATTTGTATTTAGAAAATGTTATTTCACTTGGAAGTATGATAGCAGGATTATTAACTGGTGCAGGAGTTGGACTTGCTGTACTATTTAAAACAAATAATAAGTTGAAAGAAAATATAGGAATAGTTGCTTTATTATATATAATTGGAACTATTTCAGGAATTATTATAGAATTATTAGGAATAGTAATATAGCCACAATATGAATTTTTAAATAAAAGAAAAAACAGTTTTTAATTGTAAGAACTGTTTTTTCTATGTGTTTTATTTTTTCTTATTTTTTCTTATTTTTAAAATTAACCACAATTGCATCTTCGTTATCAAATAAATAATTTGAATCTGTTGTATTTGTTTGAACAGGATTAATTTCATCTCTTTCATCTTTAAAATCTAAATGTTTTAAATCGAATTTCTTTTTAATTTTTGTATCATTATCATCTTCAGTATTTGTTGTAACACCATCAGAATATTTTCCAAAATCGAAAGTCTTAATCTTTTTAGGTTCTTTATATTTTGATTCTAAATAGTTAAGTTTTCCTTGACCTGCCATAGGTTTTCCACTTGAACTTCTAATTTTGTAAGCACAATCTTTTTGACCAAAAGATTGAAGTTTTCCAGCTTTAAAGTAAGGTACGAATTTCCATTCAACTCCACCATGTTTTGAATCATATTTCATTTTATCAAAGTCCATAGTATTTTGCATTTTCCATTCTCTCTTTTGACCAAATTCATTTTCCCACCATTCTAATTCTTCAATACTAGCATTACCAGTAAATATTTTATTTACACAGTTTGATAAAATGGTTTGTTTAGAACCTTTACAATTAGAAGAGTCCAATTGTTCAAGATTTTGTGCTGAAATAGTAGTACCAATTTTATATTTTCTATACATTGTAAATATTGGTTCTGTAGCTTTGCAGATGAAATCTGGAAATTCATCTATATATAAGAAGTTAGGAACTCTTGATTTTTCACTTCCAGGTCTTCTTAAAACAGCATTTTGCATTGAAATTAAGAAGAATAGTCCAAAAGCTTTATGACTAGAAGCGCCTAAATCACCACGTCTTGTACATACAAATATGATATCGCCATAAGCTAAAGATTTATCAAAATCAATATTGTTATGTCTGTTACACAAAATTGATTTTACACCTGGTATTCTTAATAATTTATCTAATTGACTTATTGCTGCATCTATATATATTTCTGTGTTTTCTCTATTAATTCCGTTCTTATAAAAATTCTTTTTAAAATATGCTAATTGTGTGCTGTATTTTTCTTTTAGTTCATCATCATGAGCTAAGATTTCACACATTTTTTCAACTAAATCAAAGTTTGTAAACATTTTTAACATATCTTCTAAATTAGGTAACATACCTTCATTCATTCTTGGATACATTTCTTTTAATAATATAGACATATTTTCAATAGCTTGAATT
>CAKPQY010000148.1 GCA_934179885.1 uncultured Clostridia bacterium | reverse complement strand
GGAATAGACAGTTTAAAAATAGAAGGAAGACTAAAAACAGAATATTATATAGCAAGTGTAATTAATGTATACAGAAACGCAATAGATGATTATATGAAAAATCCAGAAAATTATGATTATAAAAAATATATGGAAGAGATAGAAAAAGTAAAAACAAGAGAATTTACAACATTTTATTTTAATGATAGAAACAATAAAGATATACAAGATTTAAGTGGAAGACAATATAATGACCAATATGAGTTTGGAGGAAAAATATTAGAGTACAAAGAAGAAAAAACTACAATAGAAATAAAGAATAAATTAATGCTAGGAGATACTATGGAAATAATAATTCCAAATAGACTAGAGCCAGAAGTATTCAAAATTGAAAAACTATGGGATTATGAAACAGAAGAAGAAATAGATAGTATAAGCCCTGGAGTAAAAGACCAAAAAGTATATATGAAATTACCAATTCAATGTGAAAATGGTTGGATAATAAGAAGAAAGAAATAAAAAGGTTGTCAAAAAGGGATGTCCCTTTTGACAACTTTTTTAATCTTCAGAATTTTCTAATAGCATACCCAAAATCTTAGGATATATTTTAGAAGCATTCTTATTCCAATTATCTACAATTTTTTTTGCTCTTTCACGAGAACCTGCAAAAGTTTTTACTTCAAATATTGTTTCGTTTTTTTCAATAATCTTACATTTAATTATATAATCGTTTTCATTTCTAGGAATAAATTCAGCTACAATAGAAGTTTCATTAGCAATAGAAGTAAATTCATCTTTAAAAACATTATCAGCTTTTAACTTTAATATTCCTGGTAATACATCAACTGTAAGAGAAAGTGCGTTTTTTCCTTCGCTTGTTATTCTTAGTACAGATTCTTCTTCTTCATCTTTAGTGAATATACCAACTAATTTGGAATCTAATAAATCAGTTAAAACTTCTTTAAAATAAAAGTAATTAACATTATTTATAGAAGAAATAATTTTATATAATCCACCTTCTGATATGCCAGCTGAAATCTTATTTAAGATATATAAAATTAAAACTTTATTTTCAGCCAAAGTAGTTGTATTATCTGAACTAGACATTTTTAACACTCCTTTCGCTCGCTTTACTCATCATTTTGCTTTTTGGATTATATCACAAAAAATGTAAAAAGTAAAATTTTTTTACAATAATCTGTTTAAAAAAATGAAAAACAGTTATATAATATAGTAAAAAGATGTTAAGGAGGAATAAAACATGAAAAAAGGAAAAGTAGTTCTTGTAGGAACGGGTTTTGTCGGAATGAGCATGGCATACTCTATGTTAAACAGAGGGGGAGTTAATGAACTAATATTAATTGATATAGATAAAGAAAAAACCGTAGGAGAAGAAATGGACTTATCTCATGGATTACCATTTGCACCACAAAAAATGGTAATAAAAGCAGGAGACTATGATGAATGCAAAGAAGCTCAAGTAGTTGTAATTACAGCAGGAATTGCACAAAAACCAGGTCAGACAAGATTAGAGCTTGCTGAAATAAATACAAAGATAATGAAAGATATTACAAAAAATATAATGGCTAGTGGATTTAATGGAATTATTATAGTAGCTAGTAATCCAGTTGATTTAATGACATATGTAGTTTCAAAAGTATCAGGTCTACCAAAAAATCAAGTATTTGGTTCAGGAACAGTTCTAGATACTGCTAGACTACGTTATATAATGTCAGACTATTTAAAGGTTTCTAGCAAAAATATTCATGCATATATAATGGGAGAACATGGAGACTCATCATTTGTGCCATGGAACCATGCTTATGTAGGATGCAAAAAAATGATAGATGTTATGAAAGATGGAAATCATCCTATGGAAGATTTGAATAAAATACATCAAAATGTTGTAAATGCAGCATATGAAATTATTAATAAAAAGAAAGCTACTTATTATGGAATAGGAATGGCTTTAAGTAAAATAGTAAAATCAGTTTTAGATAATGATAATTCTATTTTAACAGTTTCAACTTATTTAAAAGATGGACAGTATGGACAAGATGATATTTTTATTGGTGTACCAGCAATAATTAATAGCAATGGTGTAAGAGAATTACTAACACTTGAATTGTCTAATGAGGAACAAGAAAAGCTTAATAATAGTTGCAGAATTATCAAGAAAATGAGAGAAGAATCTATAGATAGAATAATTAATGAATAACTTTCAACCTTTTAATAGATTTGCAAATATTTTACTTAACTATAATTTTGGAAGTTACAATTCACATCTTAGTAAAACTGAAAGCCCGAACAGGGTAATAGTTATTAATTAAATGATGTTCTCGTAGGGACCAAACTAAGTATAATTAATAATTCTTACCCGTTGCGAGGCATAACAAATTTTAATTGCTGTGAATTATAACTTTTGGAAAAAAATTCTATAAAATATTTTTTAAAAAAGTATTGACATTATGATTTGAATATGTTAATATAAAAAAGCACTTGGCGAGTACATAAAAATAGTAAAAAAAATAATAAAAATTTTTTAAAAAACTATTGACAATAATCGACAAGATATGCTAATATAAATAAAGTGCTTTGCAAGAGAATAAAAAAAGAAGTAACAAAAGAATTAGTAATAAAACAAACAAAAAATACAAACTTAAATTACTAATTTTTATTTTGACAAAAAACTTCAAAAAAACACTTGACAAAGTAAAAATATTTATAGTATAATACAAATTGTTCACCGACAAGAGGAGAACAAAAAGTACATTGAAAAGTAAACAGTAAATCCTTTAGAGAATAAACCGAAGCGGTATGATTTTTAAACCTAAAAATTAGTACCGAAAAAGTTAAAATTTTTTAAAAGTTTTTATTCAATAAAAAGTAAGAAGTTTAAGAGCTTGATAAAACACTTAAGTTTAGATTTATAACATTCGAAAGAATGAAATATAAATACCACAAACAAGAGAGTTTGATCCTGGC
>CAKPQY010000147.1 GCA_934179885.1 uncultured Clostridia bacterium | reverse complement strand
GCATTTAATACTGGTAAATATATTCAAGGTTTCCCTGAATATGGACCAGAAAGAATGGGTGCACCAATTACTGCTTATAACAGAATTAGTGACAAACCTATAACAGTTCACAGCAACATTTACGAACCAGATTACGTAGTTGTTGTTGACGACACACTTTTAGAAACAGTTCCAGTAACAGCTGGTTTAAAAGAAACTGGTGCAATTGTAATTAACACAACAAAATCAGCAGACTATTTAAAAAATGTATTAAATGGTTACAAAGGTGACGTTTACACAATAGATGCACGAAAAATATCAGTTGAAGCTTTAGGAAGATATTTTCCAAATACACCTATGCTTGCAGCAATTGTTAAAGTTAGTGGAATCATGTCAGATGAAGCTTTCTTAGAAGATATGAAAGGTTCATTTAAACATAAATTTGCTAAAAAACCAGAAGTTATTGATGGTAATATGAAAGCTTTAGAGATGGCTTTAAAAGAGGTGAAAAAAATATGACAAATATAAACAAAGATACACCTATGGAAGAGTTAACAATAGGTGGAAACATATATGATGCAGGTAATGCCAGAGAATTTAAAACTGGTGATTGGAGAAGTATTAAGCCTGTATGGATTGAAGAAAAATGTAAACAATGTGGATTATGCTACCCTGTTTGTCCAGATAATAGCATTCCAGTTTGCAAAGGTTCTTTAAAAAGAGAAGATTTTAATTATGATTATTGTAAAGGATGTGGCGTTTGTGCTAAAGCATGCCCATTTGGTGCAATTGTTATGAAGGAAGAAGGTGCAGAATAATGAGTATAAGAGAAAGATTAAGTGGTAATGAAGCTGTTGCAACTGCTATGAAACAAATTAATCCAGATGTTGTTGCTGCATTCCCTATTACACCATCAACAGAAATTCCTCAATATTTTTCAACTTTTGTAGCAAATGGTTCAGTTGATACTGAATTTGTTGCAGTTGAAAGTGAACACAGCGCAATGAGCGCTTGTATAGGAGCTGAAGCAGCTGGTTCAAGAGCTATGACTGCCACATCTGCAAATGGTTTATCATTAATGTGGGAAATGATTTATATAGCTTCAAGTTTAAGACTTCCTATAGTTTTAAATTTAGTAAACAGAGCTGTATCAGGACCATTAAACATTCACTGTGACCATTCAGATGCAATGGGTGTTAGAGATGCTGGATGGATAATGCTATTTTCAGAAAATAATCAAGAAGCTTATGATAACAACTTAATGGCACATAGAATTGCTGAAAATGAAAATGTGCAATTACCTATTATGATATGCCAAGATGGATTTATAACATCACATTCAATTGAAAATATCGAATTAGAAGAAGATTCAGAAGTTAAAAAATTCGTTGGAGAATATCATCCTGAACATTATTTATTAAATAAACAAGAACCAATAGCAGTTGGACCATTAGATTTACAAGCATATTTATTTGAGCACAAAGCTCAACAAGGTGAAGCTATGAAAGCTGCTAAGCAAGTTATTTTAGATGTATCTAAAGATTTTGAAAAATGGACTGGTAGAAGCTATGGTCTATTTGAAAAATACAAATTAGATGACGCAGAAATTGCAATAGTTTGTATGAACTCAACTGCTGGTACAACAAAAGCTGTTGTAGATAAATTAAGAGAAAAAGGTGTAAAAGCTGGTTTATTAAAAATCAGAGTTTATAGACCTTTCCCAGGAGAAGAAGTTGCAGAAGTTTTAAGTCATTTAAAAGCTGTTGCAGTATTAGACAAAGCTGATTCATTAAATGCAATTGGTGGAGCTCTATTTGAGGATGTAACATCAAGCATGTATGTTGCTCAAAAGAATATACCTACTGTAAACTATGTTTATGGTATTGGTGGTAGAGATACTACTGAAAAAGATATTGAATCAGTATATACAGATTTAGCTGAAATCGCTAAAAATGGAAAAGTAGAAAATCCTTATAGATATTTAGGATTAAGAAGGGAGGCTAAATAATTATGGCATATAATTTAAAAGAAGTAGTAGCAAATAAGCCTTCAAGATTTACAGAAGGGCACAGAATGTGTGCAGGATGTGGTGCACCAGTTGTAGCAAGACATATATTAAGAGCACTTAAAGAAGAAGACCATGCAGTAATTGCAACAGCAACAGGATGTATGGAAGTATCAACATTTATTTACCCATACACAGCATGGACAGACTCATTTGTACACACAGCATTTGAATCAGCAGGAGCAACTTTATCAGGAGCAGAAGCTGCTTATAAATCACTTAAAAAACAAGGAAAATTACCAGAAGATGAACACACAAAATTCATCGCATTTGGTGGAGATGGTGGAACATATGATATAGGATTACAGTCATTATCAGGAGCAATGGAAAGAGGACATGACATGCTATATGTATGTTATGACAATGGAGCATACATGAACACAGGAATTCAACGTTCATCAGCAACACCAAAATTTGCAGACACAACAACATCACCTGCAGGAAAAGTAATTCCTGGAAAAATGCAATCAAGAAAAGACTTAACAAAAATAATGGTAGGACATCACTTACCATACGTTGCACAATCAATTGCTGTAAATAACATGAAAGACTTATACGAAAAAGCAGAAAAAGCAATATATACAGAAGGTCCAACATTCTTAAATGTAATGGCACCATGTCCAAGAGGATGGGGATACCCAACAGATAGCCTAATGCAAATCAACAAATTAGCTGTTGAAACATGCTACTGGACATTATATGAAGTAGTTGATGGTGTTTACCATATTACTTATAAACCAGCTAAAAAACTTCCAATAGAAGAATTCCTAAAACCTCAAAAAAGGTTTAAACATATGTTTAAACCTGGAAACGAGTGGATGATAGAAGAGTTCCAAAAAGAAGTTGATAAAAGATGGCAAGAATTATTAGATTTAGAAGAAATGACAAATAAAAATTAATTTAGAAGGGTCCAGCAGAAACTGCTGGACCCTTCTTTTCCCTTTTGCT
>CAKPQY010000146.1 GCA_934179885.1 uncultured Clostridia bacterium | reverse complement strand
ATGTAATGTCATAAGTGTAACTGTATCTTCTGTTTCCTCCATGTTATCAATATCACTTGATAATGTTATTCCTTCTAAGAAATCGCTTAATTTGTTATCTGCTGATTCTTCTTCAAACTCAATTGCAACTGTTAAAAACTCATCTAAGTTTTCAATTCTGTTTTCTGCTTCTATTGTATTTTCGTTTTCTAGAGCTTTTGTATATCCTGATTTTTTAAGTGTTTCTTTTATTAATTCTGATATTTTCATATCATCTTTTTTAGCTCTTAATTCTTCTATGCAATTTACAAATTCTCTTGAATTTAAGAAAACTCTGTTTAATCCATATTGTTCTGCATGTTCTATAATTTCATACATAGAAACTCCAGTATTATTTGAAATTTCTTCTATTTTATCTAAGCTTGTTTTTCCAATTCCTCTTTTAGGTTCATTTATTATTCTTTTCAAGCTCAAATTATCTGATGGATTTTGTATTAATCTTAAATATGAAATAATGTCTTTTATTTCTTTTCTTTCATAGAATTTTAGTCCACCTATAATTTTATATGGAATATTTTCTCTTCTTAAAATATCTTCTATTGCTCTTGATTGTGTATTCATTCTATATAAAACAGCAAAATCTGAATATTTATAATATTCTTCTCTTCTTAAATGTTCAATTTGTTCTGCAATATATGTTCCTTCGTCGTATTCATTACTTGCTGAATATACTCTTGGCAAATTTCCTACATCATTTTCTGTCCACAATTCTTTTTTATATGTTACTTCATTATTTTTAATTACAGCATTTGCAGCTTTTAGAATATTTCCTGTACATCTATAATTTTGCTCTAATTTAATTATTTTTGTTCCTGGAAAATCTCTTTCAAAATTTAAAATGTTTGAAATATCTGCGCCTCTAAAGCTATAAATTCCTTGGTCATTATCACCAACAACTGTTATATTGCCATTTTTAGAAGCTAGCATTGTTACTAATGTGAATTGCGCTTTATTTGTATCTTGATACTCATCTACTAAAACATATTTAAATTTATCAGAATAATATTCTAAAACATCTGGGTTGTCCATTAAAATTTTAATTGTGTAATTTATTATATCATCAAAATCTATTGCATTATTTTCTTTTAATCTTTTTTGATATAGCTCATAAACTAGTGCAATTTTTTCTTTTCTAAAATCTCCACTTGCTTTAGCAGCATATTGTTCAGGTTCTAACATTTCATTTTTTGCATTACTTATTTCTGATAAAACACTTCTGTCCGTAAACATTTTATCATCTAATCCGATGCTTTTTAAGCAAGTTTTTACTAATGTTCTTTGGTCTGATGTATCAAATATTATAAATGATGAATCAAAACCTATTCTGTCTATAAATCTTCTTAATATACGCACACAAATAGAATGGAATGTCCCCATCCATATATCTTTTGCAACATCTCCAACTAAATTTGCAATTCTTTCTTTCATTTCATTTGCTGCTTTATTAGTAAATGTTATTGCTAATATGTTCCAAGGTAATACTCCTTTTTCTCCTATTAGATATGCTATTTTATGTGTTAATACTTTTGTTTTTCCACTTCCTGCACCTGCTATTACTAGGCATGGCCCTTCTGTATTTACAACTGCCTCGTATTGTTTATCATTTAATCCTTTTAATAATTCTTGCATCTCTTTCTCCTATTTTCTTCTCTCTTATTTTCTTGTCAGATTATATAATTTTTAATATTAAAAGTCAATAGAATTTAAAAGTTTTTCAAACATTTTTTCGCATTATGGGATAGAACAAAAGGGGCATGATTTAAATTTTATGACCTTTTAGATAAACTTACATGCCCCGTTTTTGTTCGTGTGCGAAAATTTCAAAGAAATTTTCTGCACAAAGTGTTATTATAGGAAAATCGGAGAATTTTCCTATAATATAAAAATGTGTCAAAAAGGGGCGTCCCTTATGACTTATTTCAAAGTTTGGTAGCAAAAATTCCAATAATAAAACCTATCATATTTCCAATGGCAGACATTCTCCCCTTATACAATTTATTAGATTCGGGTATTAATTCTCCAGACACAATATAAAGCATTGCACCTGCTGCAAAGCTTAAGCAAACTGCAATTACAGTTTCTGATATTGAACCAACAATTGCACCGAAGAAAGCACCTATTCCTGTTGTTATTCCAGATAAAATTACATAAAAAATAACTTTTGATTTTTTCATGCCGCCATTTTTCATAGGAACTGCCATTGATATTCCTTCTGGTTGATTATAAAATAGACTGTTTTAATTTTAATTTTTGGACTAATCTAATATTTAATATTAAATTAGCCTTATGTGTTTCCTTTTAGATTATTTAATTGTTTAAAATTGAAATACAAATCCACTTGTTTATCTTGATGAATTTCAATTCTATTAATAATAACTTTCATAATTTCTGGTGTTGGTTTATTTAAGTTCAAAAATTCTTGTATAACACTTTTTATTTTTTCGGTATCATCTTGTTTTAATTCTTCTTTTTGTTTTTTAATTTCTATATATTCGTTTTCTTTTTCTCCTATTTCACTCCTAAATTTTCTCAATAATCTTTCGTACATTTCTTCACTTATTTTATTGTTTAATTTGTCTACATACATTTGGTCAATATTGTTATTTATCAATTTTATTTCGTTTTCTAGTTTTTGAAGTATTTTTCCATAATCATATTTTGTCATTCCTTTTTTTACTTCTAATTCTATTTTTTCACTATCTATTTTTTGAAATAAATTTTTAATATAATTAATTACTGTATCTTCTAAATTAGAATAGCTAAAACCATGTGATGTGCAAAGTTTTAATTTTGAATTTCTGCGATAATTGTTACATACCATATAGTAATTACCATTCTTTTTTCCTCTTACTCCTATTTTATGTTTGCATTCATAACAAAAAAGTAAACCGTCTAATAAAAACATATTTTTCTTTTCATTTCTATTGTAGTTTTGAACTATTACCATTTTTTG
>CAKPQY010000145.1 GCA_934179885.1 uncultured Clostridia bacterium | reverse complement strand
CTCAAACACGCAACTTAATATTTTTTAAGATACTCTTCAATCACATTCGTCAAAAGAAATTTATTTATATATTATCAAATTTTAACTACTCTAAATAAATTACTTGTGCATTGTAATTAATTTTAACATCTTCTAATAAAAAATACAAATTTTACCTTTACTTTTTTTAAAAATATGTATATAATTTCTTTGGTGAAAAAAATGAGAATAAGATACAAAAAATGGGCAAGGCCAGAATTAGAAGCAAGCAAATTTTATATAGATAATCCAGAAGAATGGAAAGGAAAATGGAAAGAATTTTTTAAAAATCCAGAAAATCCAATACATCTGGAGTTAGGATGTGGAAAAGGTCAATTTATAGCAAATTTAGCATCAAGTAATTTAGATATAAATTATATAGCAATAGATTTAGTTGATGCAATGTTAGGATTAGCAAAAAGAAATGTAGAACAAATTTATCAGGAAAAAAATTTAGAGCCAGATAATATTGTTTTAACAAGATTTGATATAGAAAGAATACTAATGATTTTAGAAGAAAAAGATAATATTCAAAGAATATATATCAATTTTTGTAATCCATGGCCAAAAGGAAAACACAGAAAAAAGAGATTAACACATACAAGGCAACTTGAAAAATATAAACAATTTTTATCTGATAATGGAGAAATTTATTTTAAAACAGATGATGACGATTTATTCAAATCAAGCTTGTTATATTTTGAAGAAAGTGGATTCAAGATAATTTCAAAAACATATGATTTACATAGTGAGCCAATTTTTGAAAATAATATTGAGACAGAACATGAAAAAATGTTTTCTGAACAAGGAATAAAAATAAAAGCATTAATTGCAAAAAAATAAGACAGTTTGGACAGTTCAAATTGTTTCAATGAAAAAAGGTAAAAAATTAAATTCTTTTGTCAACAGGATTTATACCTTTAGGAAGGAATGAAATTTAAAATGGAAGATCCAGATGTAACAGAAATGAAAGCAAATAGGGATAATAGAGAATATGTATTACAAGCAGTAAGAACCAAAGGAAAGCTTTTAGAATTTGCAATACCAGAATTTCAAGATGATGAAGAAATTGTAAAAACAGCATTAGAACAAGATGGAGAAGCAATGGAATTTGTCTCTAATAGATTAAAAGATAATAAAGACATAGCATTACTTGCAATAAAAGGAGCACCATGGACAGCTTGTTATGTCTCTGAAAGATTAAAGGCAGACAAAGAAGTTATAATGTCAAGTGTAAAAACATATGGACAAACTCTATATTATGCAAGTGAAAGATTAAGAGATGATAAAGAAGTTGTAAAAGCAGCAGTAGAAAATAAAGGGTTAATTGTAAAATATGCAAGCTTACGATTAAGAAATGATAAAGAAATAGCAGAAATTGCTATAAAACAAGATAAAAGAGCATATCAATTTTTAAGTAAAGAACTTAAAGAAGATGAAGAAATTAAGATAGCCGTTCAAATGGAATGAGTTACGGATATCTTATACAGAATTTATGAAATAAATTCTGTAAACATAAAGTAAATGTTCTTATTTTATGATGAACGAAGTGAAAGGACAAAAGGGAGGAAATAAAAATGATTAAAAAAGTTGCAATATTAGCAAATGGAGGAGATGTAGCAGGATTTAACGCTGTAATAAGAGGTATTGTAAAAACAGCCGAAAATAGTGGAGTAGAATGCTATGGATTTATAGACGGATATAATGGGCTATTAAAAAATGAATATGTAAAATTAAGTACAGCTGAAAATGGAAATGCAGAAGGAATATTACCAAAAGGTGGTTCAATAATAGGCTCATCAACAAATGCAAATGTATTTAATTATAAAGTTGTAGATGAAAATGGAAACATAGAATATAAAGATTTATCTGATGTATGTGTTGATAATATCAAAAAAGATGAATTTGATTGCATATTTACTTTAGGAGGAGATGGAACACAAAAATCAGCAAGAGATTTTTCAACAAAAGGAGTAAATGTAATAGGAGTTCCAAAAACAATTGATAATGATGTTGCATGTACAGAAATTACATTTGGATATAATACAGCTGTATCTGTTGCAATGGAAGCAATTGACAGACTACACACAACAGGAGAAACACATCATAGAATAATGCTTTTAGAAGTTATGGGAAGATATGCAGGATGGATAGCATTAGAATCAGCAATAGCAGGTGGAGCAGATGTTGCATTAATACCAGAAATTCCATATGACATAAATAGAGTTGCAGAAAAAATTAAAAATAGACAAAACAGAGGGAAAAATTTTAGTGTTGTTGTTGTTGCAGAAGGTGCAAAGCCAAAGGACGGAGAAATCACAGTAGAGAACGTAAGAGACAATGGAAAAGGTGTAGACAACACAAAATTAGGTGGAGTAGGAGAAAAAGTTGCAAAACAATTACAAGAATTAACAGGACTAGAAGCTAGAAATACTACACTTGGATATATGCAAAGAGGTGGAACCCCAACAGCTTTTGATAGAGTTTTATCAACAAAATATGGTACTGCTGCAATGAGAATGGCTATTGAAGAAAAATTTGGAAACTTAGTTGTTATTAAAAATGGTAAAATAGACTATGCATCATTAGAAGATGTTGTTGGACAAAACAAAGAGATAGGAGCTGTTTCTGGAAACACAGCTGTAAGTAATCAAAGAAAGGTTACTATGGATGATGATTTAGTAAAAACAGCAAGAAGTGTAGGAATTAATTTAGGAGATTAGGGATTTAGGCACGTTCCTTAAAATCCCTGCAAAAAGGGACTAATGGACACTCCTTTTTCTTAGAAAATTTAAAATTAATCAAAATAATCGTCAAATAAAAAATAAATGCAATTTTTAGATAATTGAAAATTTCTATAAAAACTATTGTATAAAAAAATAATTATTGATATAATCAAAATAGATTAAAATTACGAAGGAGGAATATAAAATGGCAATAAGATTTGTTTTAAACGAAACATCATATTTTGGAAATAATGCAAGAGAGGCACTAGCAGAAGAAATTAAAAAAGGAAAATTTAAAAAGGTATTTTTG
>CAKPQY010000144.1 GCA_934179885.1 uncultured Clostridia bacterium | reverse complement strand
TTATATAATGTCATTTTCCAATATAATAGTTGATAAAATAACGGATTTATTAGATAGTATACAATTTCCAACATATAGTGTATTAATTGAGGAAGATAAAAAGGAAAGAATTATAAGCACTATTAAAGAAAACAAGCATATTTTAAGAGCATTCGGTTTTATACCGGAAACTGTATCAGACGGAAATCAAATTTATGAATTTGATTCTACAGGATATTGGGATATCATGGTATCTACAACAGACGATGGTGGAAGGGTAGTACTATGGAACACAAATTTAATGGGATATTTAAGAATACAAGCCCAAAGGTCAAAAAGTAGTACATTGGATTATGTTGGATATACAATTATGTTTTGTATATTGGTATTATTCACAGTTTATTTTATATTTACATATTTAAAAAGGGTTTTATATATGGCATTTTTGACAATTATTGCGCCATTAGTAGCATTAACATACCCTATAGATAAAATGAACGATGGAAAAGCACAAGCATTTAATATGTGGTTAAAAGAGTATATTTTCAATTTATTAATACAACCATTACATTTATTAATATATGTAGTATTGGTTGGATCAGCAATTGAATTAGCAGCAACGAATGTTATATATGGTATAGTTGCAATTGCATTTATGATTCCAGCAGAAAAATTATTAAGAAGATTTTTCGGATTTGAAAAGGCTCAAACACCGGGATTATTAGCAGGACCAGCTGGTTCAGCACTTGCATGGACAGGATTACAAAGGCTTATGGGACATAAACATCCAAGGCCAGAAGGTAAAGGAAAAGCAGGAAAAGATGAAAAGGATGAAAAAGCACCAAGATTTAGTAGTAATTTTGATAAAGAAGAAGCAATGCTAGATGGAGAAGACAAAGGTAAATACAATAAATCAAGTGTTAAAGGAAATGATATAAACAGAGGAGCAATGCTAGATGGAGAAGACAAAGGTAAATACAGTAAATCAAGTGTTAAAGGATATGATATAGACAGAGGAGCTTCAATTGTTAATGCTCAAGGCAATATTAATAACAATGATATTGGAAAATCTAAGAAAAAGATATCAAAACATCCATTTAAAGCATTAGGAGTTGGTGCTAAACGTTATACAAGAGGATTATCAAAGAAAGCAAAAAATTCAATTAGAAATTTACATCCATTAAGAGCTGCTACTGGAGTATTAAGTTCTGCGGCATTTGCAACAGCAGGAGGAATTGTTGGATTAACATCAGGAGATGCATCAAAAGCATTTCAATATGCAACAGCAGGAGCTGTAGGTGGATATGGCTTTGGAAAAAGTGCGGCAGCAAATATAGGAAATGCATTAGAAGTTGATGGAGTAAAAGAAGAAATGGAAAGAGAATATTATGGTTCTACTGAAGAATATGAAGAAGCACAAAAAGAAAAATACGTAAAACAGATGAAGAGAGATGAAGATACTATAAGAGCTTTACGACAGAATTTAAATATGAATGATGGTCAAGTAAGAGAATTAATGGAAAGTGATTTTATAGACAGCTATATTGATGCTGGAATGACTGATGTAGACGATATGATAATAGGATATCAAATGGAAAAAGAAAAAGGATTTTCTAGAAATGAATCTATAGCAGGTATAAAACAAGCAAAAAGATTTGGAGATATGTCTAATATGGATGAAGAAAAAGTAGAAAGAATTAAAAGAAGAATTTCTTCAGATTTTGCAAGAAATGAAAGAGTTAAAAAAGAGAAGAGAGACCCTGATGCATTGGCAGATAAAACTTTCAATATTGCAAGTACAGCATGGAAATTAAGAAAAAATATAAAATAACATAGGAGGCTATAATTATGTATAAATTAATACGAATATTTAATCAAAACAGAAAGAAGATTGTAGTAATTATATTAATTATAGTCTTTGCTTTTGCTCTATTACAGATATTAAATTATTTTGCCAAAAATAATAATGGTGTAAATTTTAATAGTGGTACAAGCTCAAGTAGCAATTTAAATAGTAAATATTATTTAGCAAATAATAGTAGTATTATTTCGGATAAGTCTGTAATATCAGGAGAGAGTTTATCAGAAACAGAAATTAATTCTGAAACAAGAATAATAGAAAAATTTTTAAATTATTGTAACAATGGTGATGTTGATAATGCTTATGGTATGTTGACAGATGATTGCAAGAGCGTTATGTTCCCAACTATAGAAGATTTTTATAATATTTATTATTTAAAAATATTTGATTCTTATAAAACATATACAATAGAAAATTATATTGGAAATATTTATTCTGTAAGAATCAATGAAGATATATTATCTACTGGAAAATTAAATAATAATTCAACAAAACATGATTATATTACAATAGTTAAAAATGATGGAGAAAATAAATTAAATATAAATAATTATATAAAAAGAAATACTCGTAACAAAAAAACTAGCTATAAAAATATAAATATAACTGTTAATACTATTGATATATATATGGATTATGAAGTGTATAATTTGACAATAGAAAACAATTCTAAAAATTCAATAATGTTAGACAATGGTGATGATACCAAATCAATATATCTTTTAGATAATAACAATATGAAATATTATTTTTATACTAATGAAATTTTAGACAAAGATTTACAAATAGAGAGTGGATATAAGAAAAATATAAGCATTAAATCTATGGCTTCTTATAGTTCTACAAGGACTATTGAACAACTGGTATTTTCTAAAATGAGTTTAAATAATGAAGAAAATGAGGATTATTATATATTTAATGTAGACTTATAGAGAAATGGGGTGAAAATAAATTTGAAGAAGGTTCTTTTAAAAGACATAAAAAAGGTATTAATAATAGTGGCTGTTGTTATTACAGTAGTTGTTTTATTAGCTGGGTGTACTTATGTTATAAAAAAAGATGATGGCGATTATAAAGAAAAAGACTGGACAAGTACTACATATGTTGCATCTACTTATACTAATAATGCTAAAGTTACAAGCTCAGGAATAACAACGCAGGCTTCATCTGAAGAGTTGTGGAATAAGATGGATGAAGCAGGGAACAATATTCAAAATTATTTAGATACACCAGAAGAATTAGAAA
>CAKPQY010000143.1 GCA_934179885.1 uncultured Clostridia bacterium | reverse complement strand
ATAATCTACTATTCCTTTTCCACAATGGTCTATAATAGCATTCAAATGGTCTGATACACTATATTCATCAGTTTGTCCTGGCTCTGTCATTATATTACTTATATATACTTTTAATCCTGTGTTTTCTTTTATTGCTTTTGCTACACCATTTACTAAAAGATTTGGTATAACATTTGTATATAAGCTTCCTGGTCCAATTATTATGCAGTCAGCTTCTTTTATTGCTTCAATAACTCCAGGAGCAGGTCTACAATTTGTAGGATTTAAATATATTCTATTTATTTTTGTTACTTTTTCATACACCATTTCTGGTATTTTAGATTTTTCTGTTACTACATATCCATTGTCAAGTTCTGCTGTTATATTCATTTCATCTAATGTTACAGGTATAACTTTTCCAACTATATTTAATACTTCATTACTTTTAATTATTGAATCTGAAAAATCGTTATTTATATTTTTCATGGCACTAAAATAAATATCTGAGAAAGTTAAATTTTTTAACTTTCCTTCTGTAAATTTATAATTTAATAATTTATCAAGTTGTCCATCATGGTTTGAAAGAGCTATCATGCTGTCTCTTACATCATCTAATGGCATAGTTTTTAGTTCTTTTCTAGATTCTGTTTCAATTTCTCCATAATCAGATATTGTAACAATTGCTGTTAAATTATCAGTATATTTTTTCAAGCCTGAAAGAACAGTATTTAAACCTGTTCCACCACCAATTACTACAATATTTGGTCCTTGATGATATACTTTTTTGTTAAATATTAATGATTTTATATTTACATTATTTTTATCGTTCATTCTGTCATCTGTTGACTCAATTAAAATCTCAAGTGTTCTTTTATTTAAAAATACTAATCCTAAAATTATTGATACGACTCCAATTATAAATACAACTACTATTTTGGCCAATTCTGCAAATGACATTTCTTTTAAAACCAATACTTCTGCCGTTCCATAGCACATTAATATTACTCCTATTAGTATTAACAACATCCATCTTTTTAATTTGCTTTTTGAATCAAACCATTTTATAAATCCATTCATTTTTTTCCTCCAGTGTCCCATTGGGGACGGTTCTTTTTGGGACATTTCTTTTAACTAACTTGAAACATTTATGTCCCAAAAAGAACCGTCCCTAATGGGTCATTCCCAAAACTTTAATTTCTAACTCAATTTTCTTTCCAAATTTTTCATAAACTTTATCTGTTACGTATTCTACTAAATCCAAAACATCTTTTGCTGTTGCATTTCCTGTATTAATTATAAATCCTGCATGTTTTTCTGAGATTTTAGCACCTCCAATTGAATATCCCTTTAGTCCTGCATCATCTATTAATTTTGCTGTTATAAAATCTGTGCCTCTTTTGAAAGTACTTCCTGCTGAAGAATATTCTATAGGTTGCTTTTCTTTTCTGTATTTTGCATATTCATTTATTTTAGATTTTATTTCTTCTCTTTTTTCTTTTTCTAGTAATAATTTTACTTGCAAAATTATGTATTTTTCATCCAAGAACTTACTATGTCTATATGAAAATTCTGATTCTTCATTTGTAAATATATGCATGTTTCCATTATAATCTATTGCTGTAATTTCTGTTACTATATCTTTCATTTCTTTTCCATGTGCACCTGCATTCATAACAACTGCTCCACCTATCGTGCCTGGAATTCCTGATAGTTCTTCAAATCCTGAAATTTCTTCTTTTAATAAGTTTTGCGCAAGTAATCCTAATTGTACTCCACTATCAACTATTACTTCTACTTTTCCTTCTTCAATGTCTTTTATCTGTATTTGTTTTAGTTCTATTTTTAAAACTATTCCCTTTATTCCATTATCTAGCACTAATAAATTACTACCATTTCCAACTATTGTTAGTGGTATTTTATTAATTTCACAAAGTTGTAGTAGTTCTTTTAATTCTTCTACTGAATTTACTTTTACAAAAAATTCAGCAGGTCCTCCTATTTTAAATGATGTGTGGTTTTTCATTGGTTCATTTTGTTTTATTTTTTCTTTTGAAATAATTCTTTCTAAGTTATTTAATATTTCTTTGTTATCCAATTTTCACACTCACTTTCCTAATTTTCGCTTTCTTTTGAATAAATATATAATGCTTTTCCTAATTTTGTTACTTTTCTTGATGCATTGATAACTTCTCCTGTTTTATAATTAACTATAAAGGTATCTTTTTCTTTTGTTATTCCTAAATTTTCTAAATCATCTGCACTTAATTGTTTGTATTCTGTTCCTTTTAAAGTTATACCTTCACCTGAAATTGAATTGATTTCATCTATTATTGTTTGAACTTGTGCTTTTTCTATAGCTGTTCCTGGTAAAGTTTCTTTTGTTAATTGTGCTTTTGTGTATCTTTCAAAAATTGCATGTTGTATCATATTTAATTCTGAAATTTGCGTAGATTCTTCAGTTTCTTCATGACCTCTTAATGTTCCTGTTATTGATATTCCTGCAATAATTAATAATAGAAGCATTGTAATAACTAATGTTATTAATGTTATTCCTTCATTTTTTCTTATGTTCATAATTTTCTCCTTAATTTTTATTATTTTTACTGTTATAATATATCATTTTTTTGTAAAAAAAACAATGTTTGAACGTTAATTAATCAAATTTGTTCTAAATACTTTATTTTTCCATTAATTTATAGTATAATATAATTGTAATTTAAAATTTAAATTTATGGAGATGATTTTATGTGGCAAGTTTGGTTGATAATTGCTGGATTATTTTTTATAGGTGAAATGATTACAGTTGGATTTTTAATATTCTGGTTTGGAGTTGGAGCATTACTTGCAATGATTACAAGTTTCTTTACTTCAAATATAATTATACAAACTGCTGTATTTGTTATATCTTCAGCAATTTTACTTTTAATAACAAAGCCTTTTGTTAAAAAATTTGTTGATGTTAAACCTACAAATACAAATGCTTTTTCTATAATTGGTAAAAAAGCTTTAGTTATTAAAGAAATCAATTCACATTCTGTTGGACAAATTAAAATAAATGGTGAAGTTTGGTCTGCAGAATCTGAAAATAATGAAACTATTCTAGAAGGTTCAGAGGTTGAAATTACTAAAATAAATGGTGTTAAGGCAATTGTTAAGACTGTAAAAA
>CAKPQY010000142.1 GCA_934179885.1 uncultured Clostridia bacterium | reverse complement strand
CCAAAGGGTAGAGGACTGAAAATGATTGCATCACCTGTTAAAGAATTTGCTGTAGAGAAGAATTTAAAAGTATATCAACCATTGAAAATAAAAAAGAATATAGAATTTATAGAAGAGATAAAGAAAATGAATCCTGATGTGATTTGTGTTGTAGCTTATGGAAAGATATTACCAGAAGAAATTTTAAATATACCTAAATATGGTTGTATAAATGTTCATGGTTCAATACTTCCTGAATATAGAGGCGCTGCTCCAATTCAATGGGCAGTTATAAATGGAGATAAGACAACAGGAGTTACAACAATGTATATGGATGCAGGAATGGATACAGGAGATATGATTTTAAAAGAAGAAGTTGAAATTGGAGAAGATGAAACAACAGGAGAATTATGGGATAGACTTTCTAAAATTGGTGGAAAATTGTTAGTGGGAACTTTGGAACAAATTGAAGCTGGAACTGCACCAAGAGAAAAACAAGGAGAAAATTTTACTATGGCTCCAATGTTAGACAAAGAAATGGCTAAAATTGATTGGGAAAATAAAACAACTCAAGAAATTAAAAATTTGGTTAGAGGCTTAAATCCAATAATGGGAGCGTATACATTTTTAAATGGCAAGAAGATTAAATTTTGGAAGGTTGATATAGCAAAAAATATTGGATATGACCCAGAAAATATAAAAATGTTTAGAAATGGTACTGTTTTGGTATCTGACCAAAGAGATGGTCTATTTATTAAAACAAAAGATGGAATTTTAAGTGTATTAGAGATACAAGGAGAAAATGCTAGAAGAATGAGTATAGGAGATTTCTTAAGAGGAAATCAAATAAATGAATTTGAAGTATTTGAATAATTGAAAAAATAACTAAAAAAGGTTGTAAAAAATCCTAAAAATTGATATACTTATAGCATAAATAAAGTATATCAATTTTTAATTGTAAAGGAGGAATTTACATGAGTGAAAATGAAGAAGAAAAATTGAACAACGAGGATGTTAATAAAGAGGCAGAAAAATCAGAAAATGGCATAGAAATATCAAATGATGTAATAGCAGTAATAGCAGGTGTAGCAGTATCAGAAGTACAAGGAGTTGCATCTATGTCAGGAGGATTTGCAGGAGGGATAACAGAAGTATTAAGCGGAAAGAAAAATATGGCAAAAGGAATAAAAGTAGAAAAAACAGAAAATACAGCAAAAATAGATGTAAACATTATTGTAGAATATGGTTCAAGAATACCAGATGTAGCATTTGAAATACAAAATAGAGTAAAAAAATCAGTAGAAGGAATGACAGGATTTAAAGTAGAGGAAGTAAATGTTCATATTCAAGGGGTTAATACAGATATATTAAAAGGTGAAAAAGTAGAGGAAAAAGAAAGTGCACCTGAAGAGGAACAAAATTAAAAAAAGAGGTTAGAGGTTGGAAGTTCTACTTCACCAACATCTATACTATAGGAGGTAAAAGAAATGAAAGTTATAGAAAAAATCACATTAATTATATATTCAAATATCATATTAATAATGGCTGTTATAGCATGCTTATTAGTATTCGGATGGTTAGATATAGATATAGTACAAAGTCTAACAAAAACATTAGTAATATCTGGAACATCATCAAAAATAATTTTAGGAGTAAGTTTAGTATTTATATTATTATCAATTAGATGTATATTCTTTGACCCAACATCAAAACAAGAGATAAAAGATAAACAAGGAGTTCTTCTAGAAAATGAAAATGGAAGATTAATGATATCAAAAGAAACAATAGAAAGTCTTGTTGAAGCAGTTACAAAAGAATATAAAACAGCAAAAGAAGTTACATCAAAAGTTGAACTAGACAAAAATAACAATGTTAATGTTTTAGTTAACTTAGTAATAGGTTCAGATACTGTAATAAAAGATTTATCAGTAGATTTACAAAATAAAATAAAAGCTAAAGTAAAAGAAACAACAGATTTAGATGTAAAAGAAGTAAATATAACAGTAAAAAAAGCTGTACAAGAAAAACAGCCTAAAGTTGAAAAAGAACAAGCGTAAAATGAAGGGAGCAATAATTATGGATGATTTTAAAAAGTTTATAAGTCAATATAAAGGTGCAATAATAGGTGTAATTGTTGCAATTGTAATATTAGCTACAAGATTATATAATTTAATAGTAGGAATTTTGTTAGTATTAGCTGGTGCTTTTATTGGAAATTATGTTCAACAAAATAAAGATGATGTAAAAGCTAAATTGAAAAAATTTATTGATAGAATGTAGAAATAAAATAGTATAAATGAATCGAAGGGAATGGAGAAATGAATAGGTCAGCAATTAGAGAAAATGCTTTCAAATTAATATATAGTTTAGAAATTCAAAAAGCTGAAAATCTAGAAGAACAAATAGATTTATTTTTTGAAAGTAATGAAATAAAAGATGAAGAAGCAAAAAAATATATAAAAAATGTAATTTTAGGAATTGAAGAAAATAAAGAACAAATTTTAGCAAATATTGAGAAAAATTTGAAAGAAGACTGGAAATTAAGCAGAATTTCAAAAATGGATTTATCAATATTAAAACTTGCGATATATGAAATAGAATTTAGTGAAGTGCCATATAAAGTAGCAATAAATGAAGCTGTTGAGCTTGCTAAAAAATATGGGGAAGATAAATCTAAAAATTTTGTAAATGGTATTTTGGCAAGTATAGTAAAAGATATGTAGACTAAAAATAGCAAATTTTCAAAACTTGTAAGAGGTAAAATATGAATTATGAGAGTATGGCAGTAAGTGTCAGTCAATTGAATAGTTATATTAAAGATAAAATTGCAGATGATGAGTATTTAAATAATGTTTTAGTAAAAGGTGAAATTTCTAATTTCAAAAATCATTATTCGAGTGGTCACATGTATTTTTCGCTTAAAGATGATAAATCCGTATTAAAAAGCATTCTGGATCATATTTCCGGAATGGATTATATAAAACCAGAAGATCTTCCCAATATCGACCTGTACATGGACCAGGTCACTACTTTTATGGAGGATCAGCTTGCTTCCACCAAGCGTCATGATGATGATAAGATCCTTACCAAGACCATGATTAACAACTACGCCAAGAATAATCTGCTCCCTTCTCCTGAGAAGAAGCGCTATTCCAAGGATCATCTTCTTATGCT
>CAKPQY010000141.1 GCA_934179885.1 uncultured Clostridia bacterium | reverse complement strand
TTATTATGATTATAACCATGGTTTGCAATATAATGACCTTCATCATATTCTCTTTTAACTAACTCAGGATTTTCTTTTACATGTTTTCCAACAACAAAAAAAGTAGCCTTAACATCTTCTTCTTTTAAAATATCCAAGATTTTGCCAGTAGCTTTAGTAGTAGGACCATCATCAAAAGTAAGATAAGCCTTCTTTTCATTAGATTTTGCAATATCATTTAATGTAGTTGTTACAGCTATATTGAAAAAAGAATTTTTAGTTAATTCTACGGCAAAAGAAGGTGAAAGGCGCATAAAAAAAATACATGTACTAACTAATAAAATAAGAAAAATAGTAAAAATTAAAAACAAAAGATTTTTCTTTTTGATAAAAACAATTTTCATAAAAAACCCCCATAATAATATATATGAGGAATAGAAAAAGTTACTACTCTAAAATAGAGAAAAGTAACTTAAAATATATTATTTAATTGATAATGCTTCATCTTTAGTAATATAGCCATATTCAAGCATTGCATTTAAAACATGATATTGACGCTTTTTTGCTAAATCAGGATTAACTGTTGGAGCATAAACAGAAGGAGCATTTGGTACACCTGCAAGCATAGAAGCTTCATCTAAATTTAAATCTTTTGGAGATTTATTATAATAGCCATAACTTGCTTCATGAATTCCATAGTATCCATCTCCAAAATATGCAGTATTTACATATAGTTCGAAAATTTCTTTTTTAGAATAATTTTTCTCTAAATCATAAGCAGCAAAAATTTCACCAATTTTTCTAACCCAAGATTTCTCTTGAGAAAAAACAACATTTTTAGCCACTTGTTGAGTTATTGTACTTCCTCCTTCTTGGAGTTCACCATTTTTAATATTTGTAAAAATAGCTCTTCCTATTGCAATAAAATCAACTGGACCATGGTCGTAAAATCTATGGTCTTCAACACTTATTACAGCATTTCTATAATATGATGACATATCTTCAAATTTCACAAAATCTTCTTGGCTGGTAATTTCATCAACTCTAGTAATTAAAGGCTTTTCTTTTAAAGCTTTTGAGTAATAAGAATGACCAATTAAAAATACTATTGAACAGATTATAATTACCAGCAAGATAATTGAAAGTAATAGTTTTTTTATAAATTTCATATTAATAACCTTCCTTTGTATTTGGTTATATTATACAATAAAATATAAAAAAAGCAAATTTTTTTAAATAATAAATCATTTACAAACAAAATATACTATGATAAAATACAAAACAATAAAATATAACTATATTTTATTTGCTATTAATACCTAAATGAGGTGATATTATGATTAAATTTACAAAAATGCAAGGGCTAGGGAATGATTATGTCTATATTGATGCCATCAATCAAAAAATAGAAAACGAATCATCTCTAGCTCAATTTGTTAGCAACAGGCACTTTGGAATAGGGTCAGATGGACTAATTTTAATATGTAAAAGCGATGTTGCAGATTTTAAAATGAGGATGTTTAATTCAGATGGAAGCGAAGCTGAAATGTGTGGAAATGGAATTAGATGTGTTGGAAAATTTGTATATGATAAAGGACTTACAAATAAAACAACAGTAAAAATCGAAACACTAGCAGGAATTAAAACATTAATCTTAAACACAAAAGATGGCAAAGTTGAAACAGCAAGAGTTGATATGGGAGAGCCTATTTTAGAAGCTGAAAAAATACCAGTTATATCAAATGAAAAACCAGTAAAAAATTTAATTTTAAATGCACAAGGAAAAGAATTCAAATTTACATGTGTATCTATGGGAAATCCACATGCGATTACAATAGTTGATAATACTGAGAAATTTGATGTAGAAAAATATGGAAAAGTATTAGAAATTGATAAAGCATTTCCTAGAAAAACAAATGTAGAATTTGCCCAAATACTAGATAGAAACAATATAAAGATGAGAGTTTGGGAAAGAGGAGCAGGGGAAACATTAGCCTGTGGTACAGGAGCATGTGCGACAGCAGTTGCATGCAATTTAAATGGATTAACAGATAGAAGAGTGAATATAGAATTATTAGGTGGTACATTGCAAATTGAATGGAATGAAGAAGATAACCATGTATATATGACAGGACCTGCAGTAACAGTATTTGAAGGAATATTAGAAATATAGAAAAAACACACCTCAAAAAACAATTTGAGATGAAAGTTTTTAGTCCCTCAGTTTGTTACAAATTGATATATATAATAAAAGAAATGGAAGTGAAAATTTATGAGTTACATAAATGAAAATTTTTTAGAATTACAAGATAGCTACCTATTTTCTACAATAGCCAAAAAAGTAGCAAAATTCACAGAAGAAAATCCAGATAAAAAAGTAATCAAATTAGGAATTGGTGATGTAACAAAACCAATAGTTCCAGCATGTATAAAAGCAATGCAAAAAGCAGTAGAAGAGATGGGTACGCAAGAAGGATTTAGAGGATATGGACCAGAACAAGGATATGATTTTTTAAGAAAAGCAATTGCGGAAAACGATTATAAAACAAGAGGAGTAGAAATTCAAGAAGATGAAATATTTATATCAGATGGTGCAAAATGTGACTGTGGAAATATAGTTGATATATTTGATAAAAACAATAAAGTAGCAATTACAGACCCAGTATATCCTGTATATTTAGACACAAATGTTATGTCCGGAAGAAGCGGTAAATACAATAAAGAAAAAGAAATATATGAAAATATAGTATATTTACCAGTAACAGCAGAAAACGAATTCAAACCAGAATTACCAAAAGAAAAAGTAGATTTAATATATTTATGTTTTCCTAATAATCCAACAGGAACAACATTAGATAAACAAGAACTAAAAAAATGGGTAGATTACGCAAAAGAAAACAAATCAATAATTTTATATGATGCAGCATATGAAGCATTTATAACAGAAGAAAATATACCACATAGCATTTATGAAATAGAAGGGGCAAAAGAAGTTGCAATAGAATTCAAAAGCTATTCAAAAACAGCAGGATTTACAGGGGTAAGATGTGGATATGTAGTAATTCCAAAAGAAGTAAAAGGATTTGCAAACAATGGTGAAGAAGTAAGCCTAAATAAATTATGGAACAGAAGAACTTGTACTAAATTTAATGGAGTGCCTTATATAACACAAAGAGCAGCAGA
>CAKPQY010000140.1 GCA_934179885.1 uncultured Clostridia bacterium | reverse complement strand
CCAATTACAATCATATTTTTTTCTAAATTAACATCAAAAACAGTATCTTCTGCAATATCATTTTTTTGACAAACAGCCACAACTCTTAAGCCATCTTTATTTAAATTTTTACTAATTTTCTTAATATTATCTTTAATCTCTTTAGTTATAGGAGAAATTTCACCTTTGTAATCAACCATTGTACAAATGCTTAAAATCTCTTCAACAGCTCCTTTTGTAATCATTTGTTTTTTTTCATTTTTATCAGCAACAATTACAGATAAACGTCTACGAGAAAAATCAAAAGGGATTTCATCAATTTTTTTATATTGAGACGCAAATTTATCAATGTTGTTTTCAATACCACGAGCAATTACAGCTTCATCAATATTTCCTTTGAGTCCTGTTTGAAAATAAGAATTTAAAAAAGCATGTTTCAAAACTCTAATATCTTCATTGCTATTTATATCAAGATATTTTTCAAGAACAATTTTATCTTCTGTTAATGTTCCGGTTTTATCAGTACACAAAATATTCATTGCACCAAAGCTTTGAATTGAGTCCAACGATTTTACAATTGTTTTCTTTTTGGACATTTTTACAGCACCTTTTGATAAACTTGAAGATAATATAACAGGAAGTAGGAGGGGAGTTATACCAATTGCAATTGCGACTGCAAAAGTAAAAGCTGTTAACGTTTCATGTTTCCAAGCAGTTAAAATAAATACAATAGGTATCATTATTAACATGAATTTTATAAGTAATTTGCTGATACTTTGAACTCCTTTTTGAAAAGCAGTTTGAGGCTTGCCAGTTGTTAAAGTATGCGCAATTTTACCAAAATAAGTGTCATCTGCAGTTTTAAAAACAATTCCTTTAGCAGACCCACTAATAACATTTGTACCCATAAAACAGATGGTATCTAAATCAGTTATTGAATTTATATCTTCTAAATTTAAGTCTGAATTTGCTGATTTTTTAACTGCATCAGATTCACCTGTTAAAGAAGACTGGCTTACATATAAATCTTTTACCTCAATGATTCTTAAATCTGCTGGAATCATTGAACCACTAGATAATAAAACAACATCACCAATTGTAATATCATGAATTGAAATTTTAAGCTCTTTTCCATCTCTAATTACTAATGTAGTAGTACTAACTAATTCTTTTAGCTTTTCAGCAGCTTTATTAGAACGGAATTCTTCAAAAAAATCTAAAAGAGTGCTGGCAGCTACTAAGACTAAAATAACAATTATATTTGCATAGCTTGGCGTTTCAGGAATGATAACATCAGTATATAATAGAACTAATGTGATTCCTAACAAAATAGTATTAAATGGACTTAAAAGACTTTCAAAAAAATAATTATACCATTGTTTTGGTTTTGTTTGACTAATTTGATTAATTCCATTTTTATGTAACAAATCTTGAGCTTCTTGTGATGAAAGTCCATTAGAATTGAAGTTATAGTGTTTTATAAAATCTTCTTTTGGTAATACACATTGATTTCCGTACATTTCTTTTATATTTAAATCTTCTTTTACATTTAGCATTTTATGGCAGCTCCTTTATAGTATTTACTAAGAATTAGTATAACCAATAAAAGAAAATTTACTCTCTTAAAGTTTATTTTGAAATCAATTTCTCTAAAATTTGAACAGCATTAGAAGCAGCACCTTTACGCAAGTTATCAGCCACAACCCATAAATTAATACCGTATGGAACACTAAAATCACGTCTAATTCTACCAACAAAAACATCATCATAACCATCTACTTTGGTAGCTAATGGATAATAATTTTTCTCTACATCATCAACCAATATAATTCCAGGAGAATTTTGTAACAGCATTTTAACATCATAAATATCAAAATTAGTTCTGAATTCAATATTAATACTTTCACTATGACAATTTTTAACAGGAACCCTAACACATGTTGCAGTTATAGGAAGATAAGGTTTATTTAAAATTTTCCTAGTTTCATTAATCATTTTATATTCTTCTTTGGTATAACCATCAGGCATAAATACATCAATATGAGGTAAACAATTATTAAAAATTGGATGTGGAAATTTTTGTGGAGCTATGCCTTTAATGCCATTTTCTAAATCTTCAATACCAGCTTTACCAGCCCCTGAAACTGCTTGATATGTTGAATAAACAATTCTTTTAATTTTATATTTATCATCTAATGGCTTTAGAGCAACAACGGCTTGAATTGTTGAACAATTAGGATTTGCAATAATTCCTTTATTTTCAAAAATTTTTTCAGGATTTACTTCAGGCACAACTAAAGGAACATCTTTATTCATTCTAAAAACACTACTATTATCAATTACGGTACATCCTTTAGAAACAGCGATAGGAGCAAATTTTTCTGATATACTACCTCCGGCACAAAAAATTGCATAATCAAAATTATAATTGAATGAATCTTCTGTTAGTTCTTGAATTATATAATTTTGGCCTAAAAATTGTAATTTTGTTCCTGCTGATTTTTTTGATGCAAAAAGGGTATATGTACAATTTGTAAAATTTTTTTCTTCTAAAACTTTTAATACAGTTCTTCCAACTAATCCTGTGCTTCCAACAATAGCAACTTTATATCTATTTTGCATAACAATACCTCCATTTTTATTTAGTTAAAATTCACAGCTAATTTATTTAGAGTAGTTTAAAGCTGTGAATTGTAATTATTTATTAATAATATATTAAAAAAATGAAAAAATGTTGCAATATTTTGCCAATAATAGTATAATAGAAAAAGTGAAATAATAATATAAAATAAAAAGAGAGGTAAAAAAATGGATTATATTTATATACTAAGAGAAGCATTAGTATGGATTGTAACAATCTTCTGGATATATCAAATAGCAATTAGTTTATGCTCATTAGTAAAATTAAAAGAAAAACCATTAAAAGTAAACAAAGAACACAGATTTATGGCAATAATACCAGCACATAATGAACAAGAAGTAATAGGGAACCTTATAGAAAGTTTGAAAAATCAAGATTATAATAAGGAATTATATGATATATATGTAATTGCAGATAATTGTACAGACAATACTGCAAGAGTTGCAAAAAATGCGGGAGCAATAGTATATGAAAGATATAATGAAACTGAAAAAACAAAAGGATATGCATTAGATTGGTTTTTACAACAAAAAATAAAAGAAGATGCACCATATGATGC
>CAKPQY010000139.1 GCA_934179885.1 uncultured Clostridia bacterium | reverse complement strand
CATTAAGAGATGGTGTAATATCAGATTATACAGTTACAGAAAAAATGCTAAAACATTTTATAGGAAAAGTATGTGGAAAATCTATATTTGCACCAAGAATAATGATATGTATACCATCACAAGTAACAGAAGTAGAAAAAAAAGCAGTAATAGATGCGGCAATACAAGCAGGAGCTAGAAAAGTCTATTTAATAGAAGAACCAATAGCAGCAGCAATAGGAGCAGGAATAGACATTGCAAAGCCATGTGGAAATATGATAGTAGATATTGGTGGAGGAACAACAGATATAGCAGTAATCTCTTTAGGTGGATCAGTTGTAAGTACATCATTAAAAGTTGCAGGAGATAAATTTGATGAATATATAGTAAAATATATTAAGAAAAAACACAACATAGCAATAGGAGAAAGAACAGCAGAAGATTTAAAAGTTAATATAGGATGTGTATATCCTAAAATACAAGATTCTGAAATGGATATAAGAGGAAGAGATTTAGGAACAGGTTTACCAAAAACAATAACAGTACATTCAAGTGAAATGCTAGAAGCATTAATAGAACCAGCTATGATGATAGTAGATGCAGTACATAGCGTATTAGAAAAAACACCACCAGAATTAGCAGCAGATATAAGTGATAAAGGAATATATATGACAGGTGGGGGATGCTTATTAGATGGACTAGATAAATTATTACAAGAAAAAACAGGAATAAATGTAATGATAGCCCAAGATTCTATATCATGTGTAGCATTAGGAACAGGAAAAGCTTTAGACAATTTAGATGTATTGGAAGGAAAATCAAAATAATAAATAGAGGTTGGAAATTGGAAGTTGGAAGTTAGAAAAAATTAAAATATAAGGTCCAACATCCGACATCCAACCTCTAACTTCTTAAAAAGGAGCAAAGTTAAAAAATGGGAAAAGTAATAAAATTTATAACACTAGGATGCAAAGTAAATCAATATGAAACAAATGCAATGGCACAAAAATTCTTAGAAAAAGGGTATAAAGTAATAGAAGAAAATAATGAAAATCTAGAAGAAAAACCAGATGTATGCATAATAAATACATGTACAGTAACTAATATGTCAGACAGAAAATCAAGACAAATGCTAAGAAGAATGAAAGAAAAAAATCCAGATACTGTAGTTGTAGCAGTTGGATGTTATGCCCAAGTCGCAAAAGAAGAATTATCAAAAATACCAGAAATAGACTTAGTTTTAGGAAATAATGAAAAAGTAGAAATTGTGAAATATGTAGAAGAATATTTAGAAGAAAATAAAAAAATACTAGAAATAGAAGATATAATGCAGTCAAAAGAATTTTCAGACTTTGGAAATATAACTTTTTCAGAAAAAACAAGAGCAGTTATAAAAATTCAAGATGGTTGTGACAGATTTTGCTCATATTGCATAATACCATATGCAAGAGGAAGAGTAAGAAGTAGAAAACCAGAAAGTATCATTTCAGAAATTACAAAAATTGCAGAAAAAGGTATAAAAGAAGTAGTAATAACAGGAATACATATAGCATCATATGGAAAAGACTTTTCTTATAATAAAAACTCTAAATTACAAAATTATAGATTAATAGATTTACTTGAAGAAATAAACAAAATAGAAGGAATAGAAAGAATCAGACTAGGCTCAATAGAACCACTACTAATAACAGAAGAATTTGTAGAAAGACTAAAAAAATTAGAAAAAATATGCCATCATTTTCATTTATCATTACAAAGCGGATGTGATGAAACACTAAAAAGAATGAATAGAAGATATACAACTGAACAATTTAGACAAATTGTCAATATATTAAGAAATGCATATGAAGATGTAAATTTAACTACAGACATAATAGTAGGATTTCCAGGAGAAACAGAAGAAGAATTTAATAAAACATACAATTTCTTAAAAGAAATAAAGTTTTATAAAATGCATGTATTTAAATATTCACCAAGAAAAGGGACTAAAGCAGCAGTTATGGAAAATCAGGTTCCTGGAAACATAAAAGAAGAAAGAAGTAAGAAATTAATAGAATTATCAGACGAAAATGAATTTGAATATAACAGTAAATATATAGGAAAAGAAGTAGAAGTTTTATTCGAAGAAGAAAAAGTGGGAATATATAAAGGGCACACACAAAATTATATAATGGTGTATTGCAAATCAAAAGAAAAGTTAGATAACAAAATAAAGAAAGTCAAATGTAAAAAAGTAATTGATGAACATATATTGGCAGAAACATAAGAAAATGTCAATATACAGACATGTAATACAAATGTAACATTTGTGTAATGAAAACTTAATAAAAATATAAACAAAAAAACTTGATATTTAAGTTTATTTATAGTATAAAATAGTTAGCTAAATAAATAAATTACAAAGGAGGAAATATAAATGGCAGAACAAGAAAAAAACGTATTTGGTGGAGTTTCATTTGATGGCGAAATAAAAGATAATACTGTAGTAGAAAATGCTGGAACAATAATGCAACCAGGATTACCAGCAAAAGTTGGATTTTGGTCAAAATTCAAAGCATTCTGGCTACAAGATATTGACTGGAACAAAGAAATAAAAGTTGAATTAACACCAAGACAACAAAAAGTAGAAGATGAAATAAATGAGTTCTTACACCAAGAAATTACTTGGGAAAAAGTACATGATTTCTTATTCCAAGAAATTACTTTTGGAAAGAAAAAATAATGTCCCAAAAGGGACGGTTCTTTTTGGGACACTAAAAAGAACTAATAAAATGTGAAATTTAAGTGAAAAAATATAAAAAAGTATAGCGCATAAAGTAAATATGTGTTATACTTTTTTATATTTAAAATTTTAAATGGTTATATCAGATATAGGGGAAATAGATTCTAATGATGAATTTTTTCATGTTATATTGAGAGGAATAGACAAACAGGATATATTTTTAAGTAAAAAAATAGAAGATAGAGAATATTTAAAAACAGTATGTAGATATATTCATAAAAATCCAGAAAAAGCAGAAATTGAAAAAACAGAACATTATAGATGGAGTAGCTATAAGGAATATACAAGTTTCTAAATATATATGTGAATTATTGAATATGGAATATGAAAAAATTAGGCAAATAATAAATTGTGATGCCTTTTGGGACAAGGAGGTAAAAAATGGCAAAAAATAAAACAATTTTTGTATGTAATGAATGTGGATATGAG
>CAKPQY010000138.1 GCA_934179885.1 uncultured Clostridia bacterium | reverse complement strand
TTGCAAATTTCTTAAATCCTTTTGCTCAATTAATGGGATTAGATGGATATATTTTAACAGCATTTATTTTGGGAATGCCAGCAAATGAAATAGTTTTGCCTATAATTTTGATGTGTTATTTAAAAGGTGGAGCTTTGGTAAATATAGAAGATACTGTGCAAATAGGGCAGATTTTAATTCAAAATGGTTGGAATATGTTAACAGCTTTAAATGTAATGTTATTTGTTATTTTACATTTTCCTTGTACTACAACTTTATTGACAATAAAAAAAGAGACTGGAAGTTGGAAGTGGACTGGGCTTGCTTTTGCAATTCCTACAGTTTGTGGAATAGTACTTTGTATGTGTACTACTCTTGTGTATAATGTTTTGAATGTGGTCTTATAGATAAAATGTCGAATTTTGCGGTCGATTAGGGATTGTAAAGTTCGACTTTTTATGTTATTATATAAAAGTATTTAATTCAAATTTTTTTCAAAAATATTTTTTAAATCGAAAATATTTCCAAAAACAAAAAAGAAAATAAGTGAAAGGAAGTGATAAATATTTGTATAAATATAATAGCAGAAGGAAGGTGAAAAAAATAAAATATGTATAAAGTTATTAATTTAATTAAAAACTTTGTGAAGAAAATAAAATCTATTCCATATCAAAAAAAACTATTAAAATCAATAGAAATAGGAGATTTAGTCTGGGCAAGAATGCCACTCCCCAAAAAAGAATTAAGTCAAATAGAAGAAAATCATCAAGTCAGGCCATATCTTATTGTAAAAAAAGATAAGTTTTATATCTATGCTTACAAATCTTCCTCAAAAAGCAATGGAAGATTAAACAATTATGAAGAATATTCTATAAATTCTTTAAGATATAATCAAAATAAAAATAGTTTTATTGATCTAACTAAAATCTACAAAATTCCATTTTTCAATTTAAAATCCAAATATATAACATTAAATAAATTTGAACTAAAAAATATAGAAAAAAGACTGCAAATACAAGCAAATAAAAATAATAAAAACATTTTTCAGTTTCCAATAGATATCTATATTTTTGATGGAGATATTATTGAAGTTAATAATCAATTATACTATGTTTATGCTTCAGATAATGTGTATATATATTGTTTAAATCTTTATAAATATAAGCCAAATGATATTAAAAAATACGAAATTATTAGTATTAATAGTAAAATGTACTATGTTAATTTTAAAGAAATGACAAGCTTTAAGAGAACAGACAAAATGGATGTTGTTGATATTGCATATAAGAGCGAAAAGGAGGTAATTTTAGAAAAGAAATTTTTATCAAAAAAACCATTGAAAAAACTAAAAAAATAATGTATTATAAGTACCAGAGATAGAGGTGGATTATGAAATCAAACTACTTTAAATACATTTTTATAATATTTGCAATAGCAATAATGATATTTGCAATAGTAAAGATAAAGACAGATGAGCAAAAAAAAGAAGCACAAGTATATGAGACAAAAGAAGAAATAGAAGAAGAGATAACAGAAATAAAATTAGGAGTAGCATCATTTGATAGTATAAATCCAATATTAAGTAAAAATAAAAATGTTCAAGATATATCGAAGATAATATTTGAACCATTAATGACATTAACATCAGACTATAAGCTTGAAAACAGTCTTGCTAAAGAGTGGGCAAAGCAAAATGAAACAACATATATAATCAAATTAAGAGATGATAAAAAGTGGTCAGATGGACAAAAATTTACAGCAGAAGATGTAAGGTTTACAATAGATAGATTAAAAGATTCAGATACAATATATTCTTCAAATGTACAATATGTAACAACTGTAGAAGTGGTAGATGATACAACTTTGAAAATAATATTAAGTCAAGAAGTTCCGTTTTTTGAATATAATTTGACATTTCCAATATTATCAAGCAAATATTATAGTGATAAAGAATTTGATGCAAATATTGTGCCAGTAGGAACTGGAATGTATAAAGTAAGTGAAGTGCAGGATGCTGCATTAATTTTAACAAAAAACGAATATTATCCAGAAACAAATAAATTAAAACTTGATAAAATAACAATAGCAATATATTCAAGTGTAGGCGAATTATATAATTCATTTAAAACAGGAAATATTGATTTAATAAGTACTCAAAATAGTAATTTGAAAGAATACATAGGAACAATAGGATATCTTTCAAAAGAGATGAAAGGTAGAGAACACGACTTTATTGCATTTAATACACAAAATCAAATATTATCACAAGTAAATGTAAGAAAAGCAATATGTTATTCAATAGATAAAACTAATATAGTTTCAAGTGTTTATGGAGATAATTACTATACTTCAAGTTTTCCACTAGATTATGGAACGTGGATATATCAAGAACAAGACTCAAGTTCTGGATATAATTTAGAACAAGCGAAACAAATATTAGTTGATGATGGATGGAGTTATAAGTATAAATATTGGCAAAAAATTGTAAATTATAAAACTCAAAGAATATCATTAAATTTTGTTGTAAAATCAAGTGATACAAGTAGGGTATCTGTAGCAGAGAATATTAAACAACAATTAGAAAATCAAGGATTTAGAATTAATTTAATAAAAGCATCTGATGCACAATACCAGAGCTATCTAACAAATAAGAATTATGATATGATTTTGTGTAGTATGAATTTGTCCGTAAGTCCGGATTTATCAACATTTTTTGGCGAAAATAATTTAGCTAATTATTCAAATGAAGAAGTTACAAGCTTAATGAATGAGGTTAAAAATTTGAATGATGAGGAAAAGTTGAAACAGGATTATAAAAGATTAGGAGAGATTTATAAAACGGAAATGCCATATTTAAGTTTATATAATAATAAGTATACGGTTGCATATAGTCAGGCATTGGCGGGAACATTTGAGCCTAATTGGTTTTATCAGTTTTATAATATTGAGGGTTGGCATAAATAAATTGTTTTTATTGTAGTAATTAAAAGTTACAATTCGCAGCTATTAAAGTTTGAAATGTCCGGCAACGGGTAAGAGTTATTAATTATACTCAATTCTTCCCAATGATACTGTAACAATGCTAACGCATTTAACAGTATTCATCGGTTCCCACGAGAACTTCGTTTAATTAATAACTATTCCCCTGCGCAGACTTTAAGGTTTGTTGAGCTGTGAATTGGAAAAATTTTAGTTTAAAATAATAAAAAATATTGAAAAAAGTATT
>CAKPQY010000137.1 GCA_934179885.1 uncultured Clostridia bacterium | reverse complement strand
ACTTTATGGAATGTGTACTCATTCTATGTATTATACGCAGAAATAGACCAATTTAATCCATTAAAATACAAAGACTTCAAAGTTACAAATATAATGGATAAATGGATAATTTCAAAATTAAATACTTTAATAAAAGAAGTAGATGAAAAACTAGAAAAATATGATATAACAAGTGCAGCTCTTCAAATAGAAGCATTCACAGATGAACTTTCAAACTGGTATGTACGTAGAAACAGAGAAAGATTCTGGAGTCAAGAACTAACAGATGACAAAATAGGTGCATATGTAACACTATATGAAGTACTAGTAAAATTAAGTAAAATATCAGCACCATTTGTACCATTTATAACAGATGAAATTTATCAAAACTTAGTTGTAGGACTAGATGATACAGCACCTGAAAGCATTCACTTATGCTTATGGCCAGAATATGATGCTTCAGCAGTAGACAGCAAACTAGAACAAGAAATGGATTTAGCATATACAATAGTAAAATTAGGAAGAAGCGCAAGAAACTCTGTAAATATCAAAAACAGACAACCATTATCAGAAATGTTAATATCTGTTGATACTTTACCAGAATACTATTCAGATATAGTTAAAGAAGAATTAAATGTTAAAAAAGTTGAATTAGGTGCAGAAATGTCTGATTACGTAAACTTTGAAATTAAGCCAAATCTACCAGTTTTAGGAAAAGAATATGGAAAATTAATTCCTAGAATAAAAGAAGAAATAGCAAAGAAAAATCAAATGGATTTAGCAAACAAAGTAAAAAATGGCGGAGTTGAATACATCGAAATAGATGATACACAAATTGCATTAAATTCAGAAAATCTTTTAATAACTATGAATGGAAAAGAAGGATTTGCATTTGCTGGTGAAGGTGAAATTGGTGTAGTTTTAGATACACATATTACACAAGAACTAAAAGAAGAAGGATATGTAAGAGAGATATTGTCAAAAGTTCAAAATATGAGAAAAGATAAAGGCTTTGAGGTTTTGGATAGAATTAATCTTTATGTGTCTGGTAATGAAGTGCTTGAGAGTGTAATTAAGGCAAATGCGGATTTGATTATGCATGATACTTTGGCATTGGATATTGTTTATGGTGCGGAAAGAGCAGAGTATACTGAGACTAATATTAATGGTGAAAATTTAAATATTGATGTTGAAGTTGTAAAATAAAAAATTAGGGATTTAGAGCTAGGACTCTAATCCCTTTTTGAATTTATATTCTTAAAAGTTTATATATAATAAATTTTTATCATTCCTCGGCTGCCTTACATAATTTAAGAAATTCTAAATTGATTTTATGGCTCCCTTCCATTTCGCTACGCTCATGAACTCTTTCCATAAAATCAATTAATAATTTCTAAAATTATTTCAGTTGCATTCGTCATTTTATAAATTTATTATATATAAACTTTTAAATAATATAGTAAAAATAATAAAGGGATTTAGAGTTCTGACTCCAAATCCCTTTATTATTACAAAAATATTACAGGTTTATTTCAAAAATATATCATTTTGCAAAAAGAAGAAAATCGTATTGAATAATATTTCATTTTGAGATATTATTTAAAGTAGGAGTTTATATGAAAAAATTAAACAAAAGAAAGGGGATCTTATAATGTACAAAAAGAAAAATAGGGGTATTACAATTGTTTCATTAGTAATTACAATTATATTATTGCTAATTTTAGCGGGAATATCAATTCAAGCACTGACAAACACAGGATTATTTGAACAAGCCCTAACTGCAAAGGAAAAAGCTAAAATTTCGGATTATGAAGAGGCATTAAGTTTATCTAAAACAGAAGCAGTATTTGAAAATAATTATCCAGGAGCAGAACAGAAGAGCATACTAGAAAGGATGAAAAACATTTTAAGTGGACAAGAATTGTTTACTGGTTCTGATTATGAAATTGTAGATAATACTTTAACAATAACAACATCAGATGGATATGTGTTTGAAGTAACAGTAGATGATGCAGGAGATGCAAAAATAAATTATATATCAAAATCTGATAAAATACCGCCAATAATAAATATAACAGCAACTTCAGGAACAACGAATACAATAACTGTTACAGTTACAGCAAGGAAAAATGAAGGCGGAAGAATAGAATTTTATATAGCAAAAAGTGGTGAAAATTATAGCAACAAAGCAGATGGAAAAATAGAAAAAATTGAAAATAATAAAGAGTACACATACACATTTGAAAATCTAGAACAAGAAAAAACATATAAAATCAAAGTAGTAGCAATTGCTACTAATAAACAAGAGGCAACAGCTGAAATAGAAAGAACAACAGGAAATATACCAGAATTAATGGCAGAAGATATAAAGTTTGCTTATGACCCAAAGGTTTGGACCAATGGAGATGTAAAGGTAACGGCAAAAATTGTTAATAAAGAAATAGATACAAAAAGATTTACATTAAGGCTAACAAGAGATATAGCAACAGATGCAACAGAATGGGCAACGGCAACTGAAGGATTGAAGGTTTCAACAAATGGTGAAGTGTATGCAGTATTAGTAGATAATAAGGGACAAATAGGAAAATCAGCAGCAACAGGAAACGTACAATACATAGATACAAAAATACCAGTTGCAAGCATAACAAGCAAAACAACAAACAGCATAACATTTACAGGAACAGATACAGCAGACACAGCAAAAGGAGAACAAGCATCAAAAGTTGCAGGTTACATGCTAAAAACAAATAACACAAAACCAAGTGCAACAGATAGTGGATGGCAAACATATAACGGAACAAGCAAAAAAGTTTCAGGCTTAAAACAAGGAAATACATATTACTTATTTGTAAAAGATAATGCAGGAAATGTAAGCAACGCAGTAAGTAATACGACAGATACAGTAACAGGATTAACACAAGCAAATGTAACATTTACATATAGTCCAAGTGGTTGGACAAATGGAAGTGTAAAAGTAACAGCAACATTAAAGAATATGACATCATCATACACATTAAAAATAACAGACAGTGACCCAACAAATGCAAGTAAACAAACAGCATTAGGATGGGCAAATGCAAGTACAGGAATAACAGTAACCACAAATAAAATGGTATATGCAGTATTAGTAGATAATGAAGGACAAATAGGAGATGCAACAACAGGAAATGTACAATACATAGATACAAAAATACCAGTTGCAAGCATAACAAGCAAAACAACAAACAGCATAACATTTACAGGAAC
>CAKPQY010000136.1 GCA_934179885.1 uncultured Clostridia bacterium | reverse complement strand
ATTTATATCCTTTTTTTAATAAATATTGTTTTATTTCTTCTTGCTCCATAGAAGCAGATTTTTTGTATATTATATTTGATATTGATTTTATTTCGTATTCTTCTAGTTCTTCTTTATTATCATAGATATAATCTTCAATATCATTTTTATTTAATCCTTTTGATAAAAGCTTATATTTTAATTCTTTTATTGATAAGTTTTTTAAGGCAACAAAGTTATTTACTGTTTTCCTTATATATTCTTTATCGTCTATGTATTTAGCTTGTTTTAAATATTCTATTATATCTTCTAATAAATTTTCATCTATTGTTCCTGAAAATTTGGTTCTTACTTCATTTTCACTTCTTTTTTTGTATAATATATATTTTAATACTTTTGTTTTTTCTCTATCAAATTCTTCTATTGTATACATTAATTATTCCTCGTCTTCAAATTCACCATCTTCATCAACTTCTGGTAATTCTTCGCCTAGGCTTTCTTCAAATGCTTTAGAAAAATTTGCTCTTACTTTTTTCTCAACATCTTCTAATACATCTGGATTATCTTGTAAATATTTTTTAACATTTTCTCTACCTTGGCCAATTCTTTCGCCATTATAGCTAAACCAAGAACCGCTTTTTTCAATTATGTCCATATTAACAGCCATGTCTAAAATATTTCCAGCTTTTGAAATTCCTTCTCCATATACTATGTCAAATTCTGCTTCTCTAAATGGTGGAGCAACTTTGTTTTTTATAACTTTTACTCTTACTCTATTTCCTTTTACTTCACCATCTTGTTTTATATTTTCTATTTTTCTAATATCTAATCTTACTGAAGCATAGAATTTTAATGCTCTACCACCAGTTGTTGTTTCTGGATTTCCAAACATTACTCCTATTTTTTCTCTTAATTGATTTATAAATATTAATACTGTTTTTGTCTTATTTATAGCACCAGCAAGTTTTCTTAATGCTTGTGACATTAATCTTGCTTGAAGTCCCATATGAGAATCTCCCATATCTCCATCAATTTCAGCCTTTGGAACTAATGCTGCAACAGAATCTACTACTATTACATCTAAAGCTCCACTTCTTATTAAACTTTCTGTTATTTCAAGAGCTTGCTCTCCTGTATCTGGTTGAGATACTATTAAATTATCTATATCTACTCCTAATTTTTTTGCATATACTGGGTCTAAAGCATGCTCTGCATCTATAAAAGCTGCTTCTCCACCTGTTTTTTGTGCTTCTGCAATAACATGTAATGCTAATGTTGTTTTACCAGATGACTCTGGTCCAAATACTTCTATTATTCTTCCTCTAGGAACACCACCAATACCTAAAGCCATATCTAAGCTTAATGCACCTGTTGGTATTGCCTCAATTTCCATTGCTTTAAATTCACCAAGTTTCATTACTGAACCTTTTCCAAATTGTTTTTCTATTTGACTCATTGCTGCTTCTAGAGCCTTTTTCTTTTCTGTATTTTCTGACATTTTTATTTCCTCCTTAAAACATTGAACTTTTGTTTGATATCTACTTTATATCACTAAACACTTGTTTTTGTCAATACATTTTTAAAATTTTTTTATTTATGCCAATCTTTTATATTATAAAATTGATAAAACCAGTTTGGTTCTATAGTTCCAACTAATCCTGTACTATATGCAACAGTATATTTATTATTGTATAAACTTAGATATGGCATTTCATTTTTGTATATTTCTCCTAATCTCTTATAATCTTGTTTCAATTTTTCGTCATCTGTTGAATTTTTTACTTCATTCATTATATTTGTAACTTCTTCATTTGAATAATTTGCTAAGTTACTACTCCCAAAAAATGTTGATAAATCTGGGCTAATAGATAAATTTATACTACATAAAATCATATCATAATTTTTATTTGTTAAATAATTTTGATATTGACTGTCATTTGCTTTTATTAAATTAATTCTAAATCCTTGGTTTTCTAATTGCGTTTTTATGTTTTGAGCAACTGCTACTTTATTTGAATCACTTGCTTTAACAACAAAATTAAATGAAATTCTTTGTGTTCTGTAATTTACTATTTTTTGCCAATATTTATTTTTATAACTCCATCCATCATCTACTAATATTTGTTTTGCTTGTTCTAAATTATATCCTGCACTTGCATCTTGTTCTTGATATATCCATGTTCCATAATCTAATGGAAAACTTGAAGTATAATATTTGTCTGAGTATACACTTGAAACAATATTTGATTTGTCTATTGAATAGCATATGGCTTTTCTAACATTCAGTTGAGATAACATGTCATTTTGTGTATTAAATGCTATAAAATCATGTTCTCTTCCTTTCATTTCTTTTGCTTGATATCCTATTGTTCCTATATATTCTTTTAAGTTACTATTTTGAGTACTTACTAAATCTACACTTCCTGTTTTAAATGAATTGTATAGTTCTCCAGCACTTGAATATATTGCTATTGTTATTTTATCTAATTTTAATTTATCTGAGTCAGGATAATATTCATTTTTTGTTAAAATTAATGCTGAATCTTGAACATCACTTACTTTATACATTCCAGTTCCTACTGGTACAATATCTGCTGCAAATTCCTTATCACTATAATAATTGCTTGATAGTATTGGAAATGTTAAGTTATATTCAAAAAATGGAACTTCTTGGTCTAAAGTTATTCTTACCGTTACAGAATCCACCACTTCTACCATTAATACATGTGCAACATTTGCTGAATATATTGTATCTGAATCTTTCAATCTGTCTATTGTAAATTTCACATCATCTGCTGTGAATTTTTGCCCATCAGACCATTTTTTATCATCTCTTAATTTTATTATATATACTGTTTCATTTTGCTTTGCCCATTCTTTTGCTAAACATGACTCTAATTTGTAGTCTTTTGTTAATGTCATCAATGGTTCAAATATTATTTTTGAAACATCTTGTACATTTTTATTTTTGCTTAATATTGGATTTATACTGTCAAATGATGCTACTCCTAATTTTAATTCTTTTACTTCTTGAACTTCTTCTTGTTTGGGCTCATTTGTTGTGTTTTCTTTTTTTTGTTCATCTTTCTTTATTTTTATTACTGCAAATATCATTATTGCTATTGCAAATATAATAAATATATATTTAAAGTATTTTGTCCTCATATATTACATTCCTTCCTTGCTTTGCTTAAAGGGTTGTATAGAATTTAAAAAATTTCTATTTCTGGTACTATAATACATTATTTTCTATCTTTTTTCAAGTATACTTTTCATATATTTTTATTGCTTTACTGTAATTATATTTTAAATTGATAAATGGATTTTTATAG
>CAKPQY010000135.1 GCA_934179885.1 uncultured Clostridia bacterium | reverse complement strand
ATACTGGACATATGTATTTTACTTTAAAAGATGAAAATTCATTAATAAAATGTATAATGTTTAAAAGTTATGCTCAAAGATTAGATTTTATGCCTAAAGATGGAATGAAGGTTTTTGTACTAGGTGGAGTTTCGGTTTTTGAAAGAGATGGAGTATATCAAATTTATGCAAAAGCAATGCAAGAGGATGGAGTAGGTGTACTTTATAAAAAGTATGAAGAATTAAAACAAAGACTAGAACTAGAAGGATATTTTGATGAATCACATAAACAAAAAATTCCACTAATGCCAAAAACAATAGGAGTTTTAACATCACAAACAGGTTCTGTAATTAGAGATATAATTAATGTAAGCACAAGGAGAAATCCTAATGTAAATATTAGATTATTTCCAGTTCCTGTTCAGGGCGAAGGTGCAGCAGAAAAAATTGCTGATGGAATTAGATTTATGAATGACAACAATTTAGCAGATGTACTAATATTAGCTAGAGGTGGTGGATCATTAGAAGATTTATGGCCTTTTAACGAAGAGATAGTTGCACACGCAATTTATAATTCTAAAATACCAATAATTTCAGCAGTAGGACATGAAACTGATTTTTCAATTTCAGACTTTGTTGCAGATTTGAGAGCACCAACACCATCAGCTGCAGCAGAATTAGCTGTCCCAGATGTATATGAAATTAAACAAAAAATAAATACATATCAAAATAGATTAAGATTATCATTAATTAAAAAGGTAGAAATAATGAAGTTAAGATACGAAAAATGTATGTCTAGCAGAGTATTTAAAGAGCCTTTAAGAAATATAAATGATAATTATTTAAAAATAGATTCATATGTAAAAAGGTTGGAAAATACAATAAAAGTTCAACAAAAGGAAGAAAAAACAAAATATATAGAATTAGTATCAAAACTAGATGCATTGAGTCCACTAAAAACTTTAACTAGAGGATATTCTATTGCTGAACAAAATAATAAAATAATAAAAAGTGCAAAAGAATTAAATACAGGAGATAAAATAGATATAAGATTTGTTGATGGAAAAAGAGAGGCTGAAATCTTATAAAAAGTTTGTACTTAAGAAGGAGAGTAAATTATGACAAATGGAAATAAAATAATAATAGGAATAATAATTGTAGTATTAATTATAGCAATAATTTTTGGAGTTTCAAAAAATAAAAAAACAGATAATAATGAATATAAAAATCAAAAGGTATCTACAGACTTATTTAATTATTTAAATGATATGGGTGGAAAAGAAAACCAAGTAAATAATATAATAGAAAATAATATAGATGAAGAAAATTTGATATCAGAAGAAAATGAGGTTAACGAGGTCCAAAATAGCAACAGTAATGCTGTTGTAGGAAAAGAAGAACAGGAGAGTAACAAGGAAAATACAGAAGCTGATAATAGAGAAACTGCAATAAAATTAGCTAAAAAAGAATGGGCAATTTCTGTTGATTCTTATGATTTTCAAGCTGAGCTACAAAGTGATGGAACATATATAGTTAAAGTTATAAATAAAACTAATAGAAATGAAGTAACAAGATATACAGTAAATGTAAAGACTGGAGCTGTAGTAGAGGCAGAGTAAGTTAGGTGATGAGCGGAACGAAGTGAAGCGAAAGGAGAATAAAAATGGCAAAATCAAGTTTTGAAGATAACATGGAAAATCTAGAAAAAATAGTGTCTGAGTTAGAAAAAGGTGATTTGAATTTAGATGAATCAATTGCTAAATTCGAAGATGGTATTAAAATATCAAAAGAATGCAATAAGATTTTAGAAGAAGCTGAAAAGAAAATAACAATTTTACTTGAAAAAGATGGAGAAGTTAAAGAAGAAAATTTTGTGACCGAAGAATAATTTTGTTACAAAATATGAAAAAAAGGGGAGTAAGTTAAAGTGAATAACTTTATGGGATTTATACAAAACAAATATATATATGTACCAGTTTTATTATGGTTTTTTATTCAATTATTTAAAGTGGTATATGATTTAGTTACTACAAAAAAATTTAATTTTAAAAGAATAATGGGAGCTGGTGGAATGCCAAGTTCTCATTCTGCAATTGTTACAGGATTAGCAACATTGATAGGAAAATACGAAGGTATTGATACACCTATCTTTGCTGTGGCTTTAATAATGGCTTTTGTTGTTATGTATGATGCTTGCGGTGTTAGAAGGGCTGCGGGTAAACAAGCAGAATTATTGAATAAAATAATTGAGACTCCTGGTCTTACAGGCGTTCAGGTTCGTGAGAGATTAGTTGAGGCTTTGGGCCATACTCCTGTGCAAGTTTTTGTTGGGGCTTTGATAGGGATTGTAGTTGGTTTGATTGCTTAAAAATATAGGGGGTTGAGTTTATGACAGATATTGAAATTGCAAGAAATACAGAATTGGAAAGAATTAATAAAATAGCTGAAAAATTAAATATTAATGAAGATGATATAGAATGTTATGGAAAATATAAAGCGAAAATTGCTAAATCCGTATATGAAAATTTAAAAGATAAAAAAGATGGTAAGTTAATATTGGTTACAGCAATAAATCCAACTCCTTTAGGTGAAGGAAAGACAACGGTTTCTATTGCTATTGCTGATGGTCTTTCTAGAATTGGTAAGAAATCTATATTAGCATTAAGAGAACCTTCTTTAGGTCCTGTGTTTGGAATAAAAGGTGGAGCAACAGGTGGTGGACATGTTCAAGTGGCACCAATGGAAGATATAAATCTTCATTTTACTGGTGATATACATGCAATTACTGCTGCAAATAATTTACTTTCTAGTATTATAGATAATCATATTTATTTTGGAAATGAATTGGATATTCAAGAAATTACTTGGAAGAGATGTGTGGATTTAAATGATAGACAGTTAAGAAAAGTTGAAACAGGTTTATCTGCTGAGAAAAATATTGTTCCAAGAGAAGATGGATTTGATATAACAGTTGCTTCTGAAATAATGGCAATATTATGCTTATCAGAAAGTATAGAAGATTTAAAAGAAAAATTAGGAAATATAATTATTGGATATAATTCAAAAAAAGAACCTATATATGCTAAACAATTAAAGGCTGAAGGGGCTATGGCAGTACTTTTAAAAGATGCTATAAAACCAAATCTTGTACAAACATTAGAACATACACCAGCTATAATTCATGGTGGACCTTTTGCAAATATTGCACATGGATGTAATAGTGTAATAGCTACAAAAATGGCTTTGAAATTGGCGGACTATACTGTTACAGAAGCAGGATTTGGAGCAGATTTAGGAGCTGAAAAATTTTTAGATATTAAATGTAGAAAAGCTCAAATTAAACCAGATGCTG
>CAKPQY010000134.1 GCA_934179885.1 uncultured Clostridia bacterium | reverse complement strand
ATATTATCATGATGGAAAATGGAAAAGTGCTAGAAATAGATGAAAACGATGCTAAATTTAATGGAATGGTACCAAATGGAAGAGTGTTAGTAGATGGATTAGGCGTTGGAGATGTAGGAAGTATAGTTTTGAGAGATAGACAACATTTATCACAAGATGGATTAATAGTAATTGTTTTAACAATGGATTCATCAACAGGAGAGGTTGTCGCAGGACCTGATGTAATATCAAGAGGATTTGTTTATGTTAGAGAATCTGAAAATTTAATGGATGATGTTAAAAATGTTGTTAGACATGAAATTAGTAAATGTGAAGAAAAAGGTATTCGTGATTGGTCTACAATTAAGTCTACTGTTAGAGAAAATTTGAGAGATTATATATTTAGTAAAACTAAGAGAAATCCTATGATTATACCAATAATTATGGAAGTTTAGGAAAAAATAAACTAAAAATAAATAAGGAGAAAATAAAATGGATTATAAAGATTTAGCAAATTTAATATTTCCAAATGCAAAGGATATTTCATATTATGAAGAAAAATACCCAGAAAGAAACTTACCAGAAGGAGCAATAGTAACAAGATTTGCACCAAGCCCAACAGGGTTTGTACATATAGGAGGACTATATCAATCTCTAATTGCAAGAAAATTAGCTTCACAAACAGGTGGCGTATTTTTCTTAAGAGTAGAAGATACAGACCAAAAAAGAGAAGTTGAAAATGGTGTTTCTGGAATAGTCGGAGCATTAAAAGATTTCTCAATTGAACCAGATGAAGGCATGATTACAGAAAATGATGGTAAAGGAAATTATGGACCATACAAACAAAGTCAAAGAAAAGAAATATACCAAGCATATGCTAAATACCTAATTGAACAAGGAAAAGCATATCCATGTTTCTGCACACCTGAAGAAGTAGAAGAAATAAGAGCTAAACAAGAAGCTGCAAAAATAAGACCTGGATATTATGGTGTATGGGCAAAATGCAGAAATGTAACTGTTGAAGAAGCAATAGAAAGAATTAAAAATGGAGAACAATATATAATCAGATTTAAATCTCCAGGAAGAGAAGATAGAAAAATAAAACATCATGATGTAATAAAAGGAAATGTAGACTTCCCAGAAAATGACCAAGATATAGTTATAATAAAAGCTGATGGACTTCCAACATATCACTTTGCACATGCAATAGATGACCATTTAATGCACACAACACATGTAATAAGAGGAGATGAATGGTTATCATCTGTACCATTACATTTACAATTATTCCATGAATTAGGATTTAAAGCTCCTAAATATGCACATATTGCACCAATCATGAAAAATGATAATGGAAATAAGAGAAAATTAAGTAAAAGAAAAGACCCAGAAGCAGCAGTAAGCTATTATGCAGAAGAAGGAATACCAGCAGAAGCAGTTAAAGAATATTTATTAAACATTGCAAACTCAACATTTGAAAATTGGAGAAAAGCAAATCCAGACAAATCTATAGATGAGTTTGAATTACAATTAAACAAAATGAGCGTAAGTGGAGCATTATTTGATATGGTAAAATTACTAGATGTATCAAAAACAGTTATATCAAAAATGACAGCAGAAGAAGTATATGAAAATTCTATGAATTGGGCTAAAAAATATGATTCAGAACTAGAAAAATTACTAGAGGATAAAGAATATGCTTTAAAAGTATTTGGAATAGAAAGAGGAAACAAAAAACCAAGAAAAGATATCTCAAAATGGTCTGATGTAAAAGAAAACATCTCATATATGTATGATGAAGAGTTTGAGAAAGACACATCAGAATATCCATTCCAAGTGATAAATGACAAAGAATCAATTGAAAAAATATTGAAATTATATATTGAAAAATACTATGATGAAAATGATGACAAACAAACATGGTTTGATAAAATAAAAGAATTAGCAGGAGAAATGGGATATGCTAAAGAAGTAAAAGAATTTAAAGCAAATCCTGATATGTATAAAGCTCATGTTGGAGATGTAAGTACAGTTTTAAGAGTTGTTTTAACAAAAAGAACAAATACTCCTGATATGTATGAAATTATGCAAGTTTTAGGAAAAGACAGAGTTACAAATAGAATGTCCAGATATTAATAGGAGAAAATTTATGGAATATAATATTGGAGATATAGTTAGAACTAAAAAACAGCATCCATGCGGAAGTAAACTTTGGGAAATAACTAGAGTTGGAGTTGACTTTAAATTAAAATGTCAAGGATGTGGACATGCAATAATGCTACCGAGAGAAAAAGCTTTAAAGATGATAACTAAAAAAATAGAGAAAGAAGATAAAACAACAGAAAGTTAAACAGAAATGAAATGACATAACAAAATAAAAAACAAACAAAAAGTTGTCAAAAAGGTATATTCCTTTTTGACAACTTTTTAAATATATTTTTCAATTTCATTCCAAACATCATCCATATAAATTTTTCTTTCAGAAGAAAAAGGAAATGTAGGAATATCACCAATTGGATTAAGAGATTTTTGTAAATTACTAGCTACATCTGTAACTTTAGTAATAGCAATTTTATCAGCTTTATTTGCCAAAATCATACAAGGCAAACCTGAACGAATAACATAATCATACATAAGTCTGTCGTTTGCAGTAGGTGAGTGACGAATATCTACTAAAAAGATAATTAAAGAAATTTGCTTTCTATTAAAAAGATATTCTTCAATAAAATGTCCAACTTGTTCTTGCTCTTTTTTAGACATTTTACTATACCCATAACCAGGCAAGTCTACAAAATAAAATTTTTCATCAATATTATAAAAATTTATTTGTCTAGTTTTACCAGGTTCACTACTGGTTCTTGCTAATTTTTTTCTATTAATCATAGTATTTATAAAACTTGATTTTCCAACATTAGATTTACCAACTAATACAATTTCAGGTAAATCATTTTTTGGATATTGAGCAGGCTTTACTGCTGAAATTTCAAATTTGGGGTTATTTACAATCATTTTTATACTCCTTATCTTGTAAAATCAATTCATCTTCTAGATACAAATCAATTAAATTATCAATATTGTGTAAATTTTTTTCTAGACCATCACATAAACTCCTTAAATCTGTAGAATTAGGATTATTAATAAAAGAACCTATTAAAGATATTGAATTATTACAAACATCTTTAAAATTTTGTAATTCTAAAAAATTTTTCTTAATTTTTTCAATATCAAGTTTTCCTGTTGATATATATTTGTGTATATTAGTTATAACTTCATCTAATATGCTAGAAACAGGAATCAAAGTTTTTGCAGAATTATATTGCACAAATAATTTTCTGTATTCTTTAAATAATTTTTGATTAGAATTATCTTTGGAATAATTATAATTGTTATTATTATAAATTAAATTAGTAGAATGTTTAGCAATATAC
>CAKPQY010000133.1 GCA_934179885.1 uncultured Clostridia bacterium | reverse complement strand
GATATGGGTAAAGTAATAGGTAGACAAGGAAGACTTGCTAAATCTATAAGAACAGTTGCTAAAGCAATTGGTGCTAGAGAACACAAAAAAGTTTCTGTAGAATTTATTGATTAAATTTTGTTTGCTTACTCAAATAACAATTTTTTCGAAATTGGATTTGATAAAGGAAGGAACTAATAGATGCAAGAATTTTTAGAAATAGGTCAAATTGTTAATACATTTGGAATTAAAGGAATGGTAAAAGTTAAACCTTTCACAGATGATATTAATAGATTTGATAATTTAAAAAATGTATATGTTGAAACAAACAAAACTAAAAAGCAATATGAAATCGAAGATGTAAAATATCATAAAGATATGGTATTGATTAAATTCAAAGGAATAGACAAGGTAGAAGAAGCAGAACTTCTAAGGAATTCTTATTTAAAGGTTAACAGACAAGATGAACCTGAATTAGAAGATGGTACATATTATATTGTTGATTTAATAGGATTAGATGTTTATTCTGATGAAGGTAATTTGCTTGGAAAAGTAGATGACATATTTAATAATGGTAGTTGTGATATATATGCTATAAAAGATGAACTTGGTAAACAGTTATTATTACCTGCAATATCTGATGTAATTAAAGAAATTAACTTAGAAGAAAAAAGGATAGTTGTTCATATCGTAAAAGGATTAATTTGAAAAAGGAGAAAAAGATGCAATTTGATGTTTTAACACTTTTTCCAGAAATGTTCAATATTTTAAATGAGAGCATAATTGGAAGAGCAAAAGAAAAAGGACTAATAAATGTTAATTTAATAAATATTAGGGATTTTTCAAAGGATAAACATAAAAAAGTAGATGATACTCCTTATGGTGGTGGTGCTGGGATGGTAATACAGCCAGATGTAGTATATGATGCATATAAATCTGTTAAAGATGAAAATGCAAAAGTTATATATATGTCTCCACAAGGTAAAAAATTAGACCAAAAAAAAGTAGAAGAACTATCAAAACAAGAACATTTAATTCTTCTTTGTGGTCATTATGAAGGAATTGACCAGAGAGTAATTGATAAAATTGTTGATGAAGAAATTTCAATTGGTGATTATGTATTAACAGGTGGAGAACTTCCAGCAATGGTACTAATTGATTCAGTTAGTAGATATGTTGAAGGAGTTCTAAAGGATGATTCAACAAAAGAAGAATCATTTTCACAAGGACTTTTGGAATATCCACAATATACAAGACCAGAAATTTTTGAAGGACAACAAGTTCCAGAAATATTACTTTCAGGTCATCACGAAAATATTGTCAAATGGAGAAGAGAACAAAGTTTGAAAATAACTTTAAGTAAAAGGCCAGACCTTTTAGAAAAAATAGAAGTATCTGATGAAGATATAAAAGTTTTAGAAAAAATAAAAAATGAAGTGCCATACAGTATATGTAAGCCTAAAAGCTAACATATACTAGCAAAAGTAGGCACCGCTCAAAATTAAAGAAGGAGGTAAATTCTAAAATGGATATTATTAAATCAATAGAACACGAACAACTTAAGAATAAAATACCAGAATTAAAAGTTGGTAATACAGTAAAAGTACATGTTAGAATAAAAGAAGGAAACAAAGAAAGAATCCAAGTTTTCGAAGGAATTATAATTAAAGTTCAAGGTGGAGGAGTTAACCAAACATTTACAGTAAGAAAAACATCTTACGGTGTTGGTGTAGAAAAAACATTCTTAATTCATTCACCATTAGTTGAAAAAGTAGAATTAGTTAGAGTAGGTAAAGCAAGACGTGCTAGATTATTCTATTTAAGAGATAGAGTAGGAAAAGCTGCTAAAACTAAAGAAATGGTTGGAGCTAGAATCGAAAATAGAGAAATTACTATTAAAGAAGATTTAGTAGAAGAACCAGCTGTTGAAGAAGTAAAAGAAGAAGCTGTAGAAACTCCAGTTGCTGAAACAACAGAAAACAAAGCTGAATAATTTGTGAGACAAGTGGGACAGTTTAAATTTGTCTCACTTTTTTTGAAGTTTTTTGTCGAATTTTAATAATAAAGTATTGAAAATAAAAAAAGAAATTGCTATTAATTTGCAATTTCTTTTAAACTCTAATAAATAATAAACATAAAAATATATAAGCATATCTGAAAACTTTTTTCTGACAAAATCTGTTATAAATTTCTTCATGAGCTTCACTCAAAGCACAATATTTATCAACCAAAGTTAAAATAAAACTTTCAGCATATTTAGGAAATGAAAAGAAAGTTACTGGCCACATATGTTTTAAAATAATATCAGTTTCTTTATCATTTAAATTAACTAAGTTAGAAGCATTTTTGTAAGCAGTTCTAGGATGAGTAAAAGCATGTAAACCTTTTCTACCATTTTCTCTTTTACGCCAGTCATACAAAAACAAATCATGTAACATAGCAGCTCTACTGCATGAAATATAGTCTAATTTAAGCTTTTTACATATTTTATAACAATAATATGAAGCAGTTAAACAGTGGTTAAAACAGTTTGTTTCATAATGCTGCTTATAATTTTTCATCTCTTGAACAGTTTTATTTTTAATTAAATCTTCAATTATATGTATAAAAATTTTATCATTATAAATTTTTTCTAATAAACTTTCCATGGAGCCTCCTTTTTAAGATTCTCTAACTTTTATTTTAGTATATATTATTATATGTGTCAATAGAAAAGAAGTAAAAAACGTATTAACTATAAAATAAATATTGACATATTTGAAAATAAAAAGTATAATTCATTTAGCAATATATAAACGTTGATATATGAATTTAAAAAATATATGTGTAAAAAAATAATATTTGAGGTATACTTTAAATATAATATACAGTAAAAGGTGGTAATAGAAATGGATGATAAAATGGATTTTTTTGAAAATGGAGATTATAGATTAATAACCAATTTAATAAATGATAGAATGGAAAAATTAAAAAAATATAAAGGTTTTAATGAAAAGTATACAAAATTATATGATATGATTGATGAAATGGATGTACTTTTAAATGATGAGCAAAAGCAAAAATTTCATGAAATTATGCAATTATTTTATGAAACAGAAGAATATTATTTTGCATTATCATATTCATTAGGAGTTAAATATGGAGATGATTTAAAAAACTTATAAATTTCTTTATAAGTTTTTATACAATTATTATTTATTAACTTTTCTAATATTAATTATGGTTTGAAAGAAAGTATTCAATAAAGTGTAATATACTTTCCTTATCTCTTTGACTCAATTTTTTAAATTTTTCTTCATATATGGAAACATTATTTTTTAAATCTTCGTCCAATAAGTCATATAAGATAATGTCAGGAGTTATTTTATATGCATTGCATAATTTTAATAATGTATCAATACTTCCTTTTGAAAGACCTCTTTCTATTTGACTGATATGTCTTGGTTCTAATCCTGTTAGTTCTGCTA
>CAKPQY010000132.1 GCA_934179885.1 uncultured Clostridia bacterium | reverse complement strand
GGATGGATAACAGCTGAACAATTATCAAGATTAGCTGATAAATATATGAAAACAGACTATGGAAAATATCTAAAAGCATTGATAAAATAAGGCATTTGAGATATTACAAAAAAATTCATTTATAATAAACATTAGACAAAATCGCATTGTAATGAGTGTAAAAAGGAGAATTAAAATGGGAAAATTTAAAAAAATAGATACATCAATAGAAGGTGTTTATATAATAGAACCAACAGTTTTTGGTGATAACAGAGGATATTTCATGGAAACATATAGTAAAGCAGATTTTGAAGAAATAGGATTAAATTATGATTTCGTACAAGACAATCAGTCAAAATCTAAAAAAGGTGTTTTAAGAGGATTACACTTCCAAAAAGAAAACACACAAGCAAAATTTGTTAGATGTATAAAAGGCGAAGTATTTGATGTTGCAGTAGATTTAAGACCTGGTAGCAAGACATACGGAAAATGGGAAGGCGTAATTTTAACTGAAGAAAATAAAAAAATGTTTATGATACCAAGAGGATTTGCACATGGATTTTTAGTATTATCAGATGAAGCAGAATTTGCTTATAAATGTGATGATATATATAATCATGAAGCAGAAGGTGGACTTAAATGGAATGACCCAGATGTTGGAATTGATTGGCCAATGGGAGATTTAAAAGTAGAAGATTTATTAACATCAGAAAAAGATACTAAATGGCCATCACTTAAAGAATTAAAGGAAACAGATTTGTTTGCAAATTAAGATAGCCGTTCGAATGAAATGAGTTACGGATATCTTATGCAGAATTTATGAAATAAATTCTGTAAACATTAAAAAAGAACCGTCCCTTTTGGACATAGAAAGGAAGAAGAAAAATGAGTAAAAATGTATTAGTAACAGGAGCAGCAGGATTTATAGGAGCAAATTTTGCAGAATATTTTGTAAATAAACATCCTGACTATAATGTAATTGTATTAGATAAATTAACATATGCAGGAAATTTAGATAATCTAAAAAAAGTAATGGATAAAATAACATTTGTACAAGGAGATATTTGTGATTTTGAATTTGTATTAGACTTATTTAAAAAATATGATATAAATGGTGTAATTCATTTTGCAGCAGAATCACATGTTGATAACAGCATAAAAAATCCATTTATATTTACACATACAAATGTAATAGGAACACATACTTTATTAGAAGCAGCAAAACAAGTATGGGGAGAAGGTAGCCCAAATAAATTTGTACATATTTCAACTGATGAAGTTTATGGTTCTCTTAAAGAAGATGGATATTTTACAGAAAAATCTCCAATCAAACCAAGTAGCCCATATTCAGCATCTAAAGCAAGTTCAGATTTAATAGCATTAGCATATAAAGAAACATTTAAAATGAATGTAAATGTAACAAACTGTTCAAATAATTATGGACCATATCAACACAATGAAAAATTAATTCCACATATGATTAAATTAGCTTTAAATAATGAAAAATTACCAGTTTATGGAGAAGGACTAAATATTAGAGACTGGTTATATGTTGAAGACCATTGTGAAGCAATTGATTTAGTATTCCATAATGGAGTTGCAGGTGAAAGATATAATATCGGTGGACACAATGAAAGAAGAAATATTGAAATTGTTAAATTAATTTTACAAAGATTAGGTAAATCAGAAGATTTAATAGAACATGTTGCTGACAGAAAAGGACATGATTATAGATATGCAATAGATCCAACTAAAATCAAAAATGAATTAGGATGGTATCCAAAAACAAAATTTGAAGATGGAATTGTTAAGACAATTGATTGGTATTTAGCAAATCCAGAATGGTTAAAATAAAACTTAAAGAAGTAGCTAGAATTCAGCTACTTTTTTTGTTCTTATTTTATTGATTACAAAAAATAAAAATAGATAAACCAATACAAATAATATGATATTAGCTATCAAATTAACTCTTAAATCTACTAAATTAAAATGAAAAATAATTATAATAAAATATGATATTAGACTACAAATAACAGGAATAATTGCCCAATCAATAATATTAATTTTCATTTTAGAATATTTAATAAGCTGAAAAAGGCTAACACTAAAATTCAACAATTCACTAAACAAAATAGATGCTATATATCCATTAATTCCTAAAACAGGAAGCAAAAAATAAATAAAACATGTAGTAATACTTAAATCTAAAATATTACAACACATAACACCAAATTGCTTATTTAACCCCTTTAATATGCAATCAATAATATGATCCATATACATAAAAAATACTAAAGGAGAAATAACCTTAAAATAAAATCCAGTTTCTAAATTATTATATATAGCCAAACCCAAATCATTTGCAAAAATTAAAAATATGCTAGAAACACAAACGGAAAAAGCACATGTAAATTTAAAGATTTTATTACTAATATAATGTATAGCTTTATAATTCTTTTGGGCTACATATGTTGAAAATTCAGGTATTAGAAGCATACTATAAGAATCTGTAAGAACAGTAGGAAAAGTAATGATAGGCATTACCATTCCGATTTATAATTCCATATTTAGAAAGAGCATTATTACAAGATAATCCAGACTTTTCAAGTTGAGTTGGAATAATTAATTGCTTTAATGTTGAAAGTCCAGAGCGTATATAAGAAGTAATTGCAACAGGGAAAGCAATTTTTAATATATTTATTCTTTGACCAAATGAACGAACATCACTTAATTTTCTTAGCTTAATATCAATAATATATAAAATAAAAATTAAAGTAAATGAACATATTTCTGAAATTACATCAGCCAAAATTAACGCAATACAAATATATTCAACACCCTTTAAAATATTTATTTTAAGCAAAATAACTGTTGCAACCATTTTAATGATAAATTCAAAAACTTGAGTAATTGCATTTTTATAGGCTTTTCTAACAGATGTAAAATAACTATTTATGCAAGATGACATAGCTATAAATGGAAGACCAATAGCAATATAGAATAAAGGTTTTGATGATACCATATTATGCAAACATTTATTAGTTATAAAATTTGAAAATAATATAATTAATCCACCTGCTATTATTCCTAATAATAAACTAAAAAATATACATGTTCTTATAGCTTTTATAGCTATTTTATCTTTATTTACAGCAAATTTTTCAGAAACAATAACAGTTACAGCAATGTTTAATCCGGATGTAGCAACGGTTATAAAAAATAGATATACAGACATTACTAGGCTAAATACTCCAACCGCTTCTGAGCCAATTTGATTTGATATGTATACATTAAAAACGAGTGCTGCAAATTTCATTAGCAAGCTAGTAATTGTTAGTATTGCTCCATTTATGAAAAATAATTTACTTTTTTTTCTCAAAATTATTCACCTTGTAAAGAATATTAAATTCTTTTTATTTTATGAATATTTATTTTTAATATGTGGTTTCAAAATCGATATAGTTCTATTTTTCTAATTTTCTCGGTTCAATACGAGCTCTAAAAAAATCTAAA
>CAKPQY010000131.1 GCA_934179885.1 uncultured Clostridia bacterium | reverse complement strand
CTTTACAAATTGTGGTACGAACAGCGCGAAAACGTATTGAAAACGTATAGGGATAAAATGCCCGAAAGGTTGTCGCTTTCTTCGAACGAAGAATTCAAATCGGTGCGTAACGCCGTGATTGCCGAAGTGCTGAATATATCGTTTTGGGACACGCCCGTGATAGATGTGCCGCCCGCTGAACCGACGGATAGAGAAATAGAAAAAAGCGAAAAGAAACCGCGAAAGGACTATAAAACGGCGTGGCAGTTTTACGACTGGGCAAAGTCTTGCATGGATAAAAACGGCGAGAACTACAATCCCGAATTCGACGTAAAATTATTTACGGAAGTGGCGAACGGCGTCATAACCGTGGCGAAATACAAACTAGGCAAAATGCTTTTAAACGGCGACGGCGTGGAGAAAGATATTGTGAATTAAAAAATGCATACAAAGAATATATAAGTACACAACAAAATGAAAAGAATGAAGAAAAAAATATAGAGAGATAATTGAAAAATACCGAAAAATATGATATTATAATACACAAATTAAAAATGGAGGAAAGACAATGTACAGAACAAAAACATGTGGAGAATTAAATATATCAAATGTAAATGAAGAAGTAGAACTTGCAGGATGGATACAAAAAATAAGAGACTTAGGAGCAATGGTATTTATCGATTTAAGAGATCAATTTGGAATTACACAAATTGTTATTAATGATGAAGAATTGCAAAAACAAGCAAAAGAGCTAACAACAGAAAGTTGTATCCACATTTCTGGAAAAGTTGTGGAAAGAAGTAATAAAAACACTAAAATTCCAACAGGAGAAATTGATGTACTTCCATTTGAAATAAATACAGACCAAGAAGTACGTGAAGATTTAAGATTAGAATATAGATTTTTAGATTTAAGAAATGAAAAATTACATAACAATATATTACTTCGTTCTAAAATATTAAAAACATTAAGAGATAAAATGGATGAACTAGGATTTGCAGAAATTCAAACACCAATTTTAGCAAACTCTTCACCAGAGGGGGCAAGAGATTACTTAGTACCAAGTAGATTAAATCCAGGGGAATTTTATGCATTACCACAAGCACCACAACAATTTAAACAATTGCTAATGGTATCTGGATTTGATAAATACTTCCAAATAGCGCCATGCTTTAGAGATGAAGACCCAAGAGCAGATAGAGCACCAGGAGAATTTTATCAATTAGATTTTGAAATGAGTTTTGCAACACAAGAAGATGTATTTAAAATACTTGAAGAAGTTGTACCATATACATTTAAAAAATTCACAAACTGGAAAGTTGATGAAGGGCCATTTGTACGTATTCCATATAGAGAAGCAATGGAAAAATACGGAATAGATAAACCAGACTTAAGAAATCCATTAATAATTCAAGATGTAACAAAATGCTTTGCAAATTCAGAATTTAAAGCATTTGAAGGAAAAACAATAAAAGCAATTGTTGTTCCAAATGGAGCTGAACAAGGAAGAAAATTCTTTGATAAAATGACAGAATTTGCTACATCAGATGAAGTTGGAGCAAAAGGGCTAGCTTGGACGAAATATGAAGAATCAGGAGAAATAACAGGAGGAATTGCAAAATTCATAACAGAAGAAATAAAAGAACAATTAGAAAATGAATTTGGAATGACTAAAAATTCAAGTGTATTCTTTATAGCAGATGAATTAAAAACAGCGCAAAAAATAGCAGGGCTAGTTAGAATTGAATTAGGGAAAAGACTAGAATTATTAGAAAAAGATGTATATAGATTTTGCTGGATAGTAGACTTCCCAATGTATGAATTATCAGACGAAGGAACAATAGACTTTAATCATAACCCATTCTCAATGCCACAAGGTGGAATGGAAGCACTAGAAACAAAAGACCCATTAGACATATTAGCATATCAATATGACTTAGTATGTAATGGATATGAAATGGCATCAGGAGCAGTAAGAAACCATAATCCAGAAATAATGGTAAAAGCATTTGAAATAGCAGGATACAAAGAAGAAGATGTAAAAAATAGATTTGGAGCATTATACAATGCATTCCAATACGGAACACCACCACATGCAGGAGCTGCACAATGTGTAGATAGAATGGTAATGCTAATAGAAGACTCACAAAACATAAGAGAAGTAATAGCATTCCCTAAAAACAAAAGAGCAAGAGACTTGCTTATGAGAGCACCATCAGTTGTATCTGAACAACAACTAAAAGATGTACACGTTAAATTAGACGTTGACGAGAATAAATAGTCAGAGCTTTACGGATAACTTATGCAAATGAACGAAGTGAATTCGTAAATCTTAAAAGAAACTTAAAAATAATTTTAAGTTTCTTTTATAATTATGGTATAATAAAAACATAAAGAATAGGATATATAAAAAGGAAGGACACGGTGAATAAAATGGAATATAGATATGAACCAAAAGGCGTATGCTCATACGAAATGATAATAGAAGTAGAAGGAGACACAATAAAAAAAGTAACAATCGAAGGCGGATGTGCAGGAAACACAGTAGGAGTATCAAGATTAGTTGAAGGAATGAAAATAGAAGAAGCAATAAAAAGACTAAAAGGAATACCATGTGGAATGAAAGGAACATCATGCCCAGACCAACTAGCAAGAGCACTAGAAATAGTCGTTAATGAGAACAAATAAAAGTTGTCAAAAGGGACGTCCCTTTTTGACAACTTTTATGCTGAAAGTATGAAATCTTTATTAGCCAATAATAATTTCTTAATTAATTCAATTTGAGATTTAGACAAATGAGAATTATCATCTAAAGAATACAACTTACCTATTAACATTGCAATATTCAAATCAGAACTTTCATCAGAAGTTTGAAGATTTTTATCATCAGATAAACCAAGTAAATAATCTAAAGAAACATTAAAAACAGAAGCAATCTTGGTTACAACATCAAGACGAGGTATTCTTTCACAAGTCAAATATCTACAAATAGTAACATTTGAAGTACCAATTTTCTTTGCTAATTGAGTTTGTGTCATATTATTTTCATCCAATAAAACAGTTAACCTATAACTAAATTTTTCTATATTAAAATCCATAGAAACCTCCTATATCAAATATTATAGAACTATAACCAATGAGTTCTATAATATTTACCAAAGTTATAAAAAAATAAAACAATTAACCGATTGGTAAGACGAAAAAACAATAACAGACTAAAAATAAAAAGACAACAAACTAGAGGTTTACAAAATCATAAAAGTTCCTAAAATCATATCCTTGTGACTTCAAGTAATCAATAGAATCTTTTAAAACGTCATAAGTTTTGTTAACATCAGCAGTATCATGCATTAAAATAATTAATGTTCCTTTATTTTTGGCAGTTTTTTTCAAATTATTTAATAATTGGGCATTAGAGTATTTTTTTTCAGAATCTCGATTTAGACAATTCCAGTCAACATACACATAATCTAAATCATGCAAAACAGTAAGAGCTTCTTTCTTTTGACTTGTATATATGTG
>CAKPQY010000130.1 GCA_934179885.1 uncultured Clostridia bacterium | reverse complement strand
CCCAAAGGGGACGGTTCTTTTTGGGACAAATAATCGAAAACACGCGAATGTTTTCGATTATTTCTTTTTTTCTACAATAAGAAAAGACAGACTTCGTAAATTATATGTAGTAGAATACAAAAAGTAGGTGACTAAAATGACAATTTATATAGATATTATAATTGTAGAAAACCTAATAATGAATTATATAATTTTATATGCTACGGGATTAATCTCAAAAAGCAAAATATCACATTTAAGAATTTTTTTTTCAAGTGCTATCGGAGCAATTTATGCAATAACTGAATATATATCAAGATTAAGCATATATTCAAATATGTTAGTAAAAATAATATTATCAATAGTTATGATATTTGTAGCATTTTATCCGCAAAATGTAAAAAAAATGTTTAAACAACTAATATTATTTTATTTAACAACATTTACATTTGGCGGAGTTGCAACATATTTAATATATGTATTAAAACCACAAAATATTGTAATAAAGAATGGAATGTATGTTGGAACATATGTGCTAAAAGTTATATTTATTGGTGCTATATTAGGAACAATTATATTAATTATAGCTTTTAAATTTGCAAAAAATAAAATATCTAAAAAAGATATGATTTGTAAAGTAAAAATAAAATTAAATGGAAAAGAAATTACTTTAGACACAATGGTAGATACAGGAAACATGCTAAAAGAGCCTTTAACAGGAAATCCAGTAGTAGTTGTTGAAAAAACATCATTATATGATTTAATGCCAAAAGAAATTTTGAATAATACAGACTCAATATTAGGAGGTGATTTTGAAAAAATACCAGAAAATATAAAAGATGAATATATTTCAAGATTAAAAATAATACCATTTTCATCATTAGGAAAACAAAATGGGATGTTGATAGGGATAAAACCAGAAAAATTAGAAGTTATAAATGAACAATCAGAAGAAGAGAAAAATAATGCAATAATAGGAATATATAATAAGTCCCTTACAAAAAGAGGAGAATACAAGGCTTTAATAGGAATAGATTTGTATTAGATTTCATATGGAGGTGTAAGGATGAATATTGTTGAATTATTGAAAAATGGAATTGATAATATAAATACTATATGTGCAAAATACATAAATGAAGATAATGAAATAGAATATTTGCCTATATTTTATATAGCAGGAAGTCAAACGCTTCCACCACCACTAGAGCAAAAAGAGGAAGAAAAACTGATAAAAAAGTTATCAGAAGAAGACAATTTACAGACCAGACAGATTCTTGTCGAAAGAAATTTAAGACTAGTTGTATATATAGCTAAGAAATTTGAAAATACAGGAATTGGAATAGAAGATTTAATTTCAATAGGCACAATAGGATTAATGAAAGGTGTAAATACTTTTAATTCGGACAAAAACATTAAACTGGCAACATATGCATCGAGATGTATCGAAAATGAAATACTTATGTATTTACGAAAGAATAATAAAACTAAAGGTGAAATTTCAATAGATGAGCCTTTAAATAAAGATTGTGATGGTAATGAATTATTACTATCAGATATATTGGGAACAGATCCAGATATTACTTCTAGAAATTTGGAAGATGAAGTCGATAAAAAATTACTTCAAGTTTCAATATCAAAATTAAATGATAGAGAAAGAAATATTATGGAGATGAGATTTGGATTTAAAACTGGAAAAGAAAAGACACAAAAGGAAGTTGCTGATGAATTGCGGAATTTCTCAAAGTTACATATCTAGATTAGAAAAAAAGATTATAAGTAAAATGAAAAAAGAAATAATGAGTAAGACTGGATAGAAAAGTATACTTTAAGCCTTTTTTGGAAATACTACAAAAAAGAATTTCTAAAGGAGGTTTTTTATTTGTTTAATAAGGTAGAAATATGTGGAGTAAACACAAGTAAATTACCACTATTATCAAATGAAGAAAAAAAAGAACTATTAATAAAAATAAAAAATGGAGATGAAGAAGCGAGAAATAAATTTATACAAGGAAACTTAAGATTAGTATTAAGCGTAATACAAAGATTTTATGGGCGAGGAGAAAATGCTGATGACTTATTTCAAGTAGGATGTGTTGGATTAATAAAAGCAATAGATAACTTTGATATAAATCAAGATGTTCAATTTAGCACATATCGGAGTACCGATGATAATCGGCGAAGTAAAAAGATACTTAAGAGATAATAATAGTATAAGAGTTAGCAGGTCAGTAAGAGATTTAGCATATAAAGCTATGCAATTTAAAGAAAAATATACAAGAGAAAATGGAAAAGAACCTACAATAGATATAATAGCAAAAGAATTAGGAGTAGAAAGGGAAGAAATAGCATTTAGTTTTGATGCTATTCAAGACCCAATTTCCCTACAAGAGCCAGTTTATAATGATGGAGCAGAAAGTATTTATATAATGGACCAAGTAAAAGATAGTAAAAATACAGATGAAGCTTGGACAGAAAGCATGACAATAAATCAAATAATGAAAAAGTTAAATGATAAAGAAAAAATGATTATTACAAAAAGATTTTTTGATGGAAGAACTCAAATGGAAGTAGCAGAAGAAATTGGAATATCTCAAGCTCAAGTTTCTAGATTAGAGAAAAATGCTATTGAGCATATAAAAAGATTATATAAATAGTGAATTTTTAATTTAATATGAATATAATATTATTAGACGATTAAAATTCGTCTTTTTCTATTATATAAAAGCTTTCTGACATTTTTAAAATATAGATACATCTTATAAAGGTATTATTATAAAATTTTTTTATGGCTAATAAAGAATAGGGGGATTACATATGCAAGATAAAGGATTAGATTTTAAACATAAAGAAGTTATAAATATTAAAGATGGAAAACGTTTGGGTTATGTGCAAGATGTTTGTGCTGATTTGGAAACCGGTGTTATAACTTCTATTATTGTGCCTGGTAGTAATAAGTTTATGAGTTTTTTTTCTTCTAATAATGATATTGTAATTCCTTGGCAGAATGTTAAGTGTATAGGGGATGATTTGATACTTGTAGAAATATAAAAAAATTTTAAAAATGTATTGACAAAAGTTCATAAAAAGCTTATAATAGCTATTGTCGGTAGTACGACATTAAAAAATTGAATATATGGGTAGGTGGCCGAGTGGCTAAAGGCGGCAGACTGTGGTCTTTGGTTAAAACAAAAACCTAAACTTGCAGCTCTTATCAGTGATGATAAGATGAAAACTAGGCTAATTCGGGGAAACCTTAACAGGAAAGGCTGATGGCAATCCCGAGCTAGGAAGAAATTCCAAGTGTAGAGACTTTATACCTGGTATCTTATAAAAGATAAAGAGAAAGTCCAGACTACAAACAAAGTAATTTGGTAGTGAAAACTATAGTAGTAAGAAATCTGTTCTCATTTGAGTACGATGGTTCGAATCCATCCCTGCCCACCATAAAGTACAAGGCAACTTGTATTTTATTTTTAAAACATTAGCAAACAAAAATTTGTGTAAAAGGAGTAATATATCAATTTTAATACAAATAAAGAAAAATGTAAAAAACAAAAAATTAAAAAAAGTCAAAAATAGTTGTTTTTTTGACTTTTTTTATATATAATAA
>CAKPQY010000129.1 GCA_934179885.1 uncultured Clostridia bacterium | reverse complement strand
ACACAACACGAAATAGCTGAAATGATGGGAATATCTCGTAGTTATGTGTCAAGAATTGAAACTAAAGCTATTGGTAAATTAAGTAATGAATTTAAAGAATGAAATATTTATACACAAATTTTGTATATTTTATCATAAAAATTATTATAAATCAAATTATAAAAATTTTAATAAAGTGAGAATAATTTATTTAAAATGAGATAAAATTATATAACAAGCATTTAAACATTTTTATTAGCATTTTTATAATTTGAAACTTAAATCTTTCTGTGTTAAACTATAAATAATCTATAAGATTAACAAATTAAATATGTTATTAATTTACCCTGCATAGTGCGTGTAGACAGAATTTTTAGAACCTACAAGTTTGTAAGAGGAGTCAATCTCAAAATATGGCGTGCATGCTTACATTATATAGTAAGAAGCCCATGAATGTTTTGGTAGACGCCCACCTGTTTTTAGGAGCAGGTCCTTAAAAATTCAAGACATCTTACGGCTAAGGCGGGGAATTTTTTTATAATATAAAAAAGACACTATACCTATAAGGCGTAATGTCTTTTTTTGGTAGCGAAGGGGAGATTCGAACTCTCGACCTGCCGGGTATGAACCGGATGCTCTAGCCAGCTGAGCTACTTCGCCATATACGACTGCGATATTTATTATACATTTAGTTTGTACTTTTGTCAAGATAAAATACAAGAAATTTTTAATTTCTTGTATTTTTAATTAATCTAAAGATTTTTCATTCTCTTCTTTTTCAATTACTTCTATTTTTTTCATTTCTGTGCTAATAATATTGTTTGTGTTTTCGGTAATTTTTTTAGTTGCTTTCGTACGTTTTTTCTTTTTATCATTTTCGATTTCATGATTTTCTATATTTTTCTCTAATATAGAAATACTATCTGTTGAACCCAACTCTTTTTCAGCATTATATATTGCTTGCAATTTTTGAGTTATTATTGCTTTAGTAGTATCTGTTTTTTTTCCACTAATTATTTCTTTAAAACTTTCAAAAATATCTTTAATTTTAACTTTTTCTATTATGTTTTCATTAACTTGATTATCCATATTTTCCTTAAAACTATTGTTTTAAGTGTTCACCTCTTTTTCTTATATAAATAAAAACTATTAATATTATATCATAGATTTTATTTATAATCAACACTTTATGCAAAATTTTCTTTATGTATACTATATTTTAAAAAATTCTTTTAAAATATCTGCACATCTTTTTGAAGCAAGTTTTACAAATTCCTCAAAAACCATCGCATTATTTCCATTAGGAGAATCAGAAATACTTCTAAGTACAACAAAAGGCACTTTATCTAAATAACAAACCTGTGCTATTGCTGCTCCTTCCATTTCAACACATTCAGCATTAAATTTTGAATAAATTTTATTTTTCATAGAAATATCTGTGCAAAATATATCGCCTGATGCAATTACTCCAGTAGTAATTTTATATGTTTTATTTTTTATTTTATTTCCAATATCTTTAAATTTTTTTACTAATTCGTTATCGCTATATATATAATCTCCAACTCCTGTTATATATCCTTTTTCATGATCAAAAGCTGTTATATCAAAATCATGTTGTACCAACTTTTCTGCAATTACAATATCTCCAATATCTAGTAGTGGGTTTAAAGCCCCAGCAGAGCCAACGTTTATTACACTTTTAACTTTTAATTTATCTATTAATATTTGCGTTGTTCTAGCTGCATTAACTTTTCCAACTCCTGATTTTACCACTACTACTTTTGTATCTTCTATTTTCCCAATAATAAATGTTATTCCATAAATTTCTTTTTCTTCTTTTTCTTCCATTATTTTTAGTATTTCTTCTAATTCCTCTTGCATAGCAACTATTATTCCTATTTTGTTCATATAATCTCCTCCATTTATGTTCCTATTATACTACCAAAATACCTACTGTGCAATGTTTTTGCTTTTTTATTTTTATTTTTTTGAACTTGTTCTGTTTCTGATTCCTATCTACAATTATTGTATATAAATTGATTTGAATAGGTAAAAAAAACCGCATTATTTAAAAATAACACGGTTTAATATGAATACTATTATTGTAATTCAACAACAGCTCCAACTTCTGTAAATTGAGCTTTTAATTCTTCTGCTTCTTCTTTAGAAACGTTTTCTTTAACTGTTTTTGGTGCTCCATCTACTAAGTCTTTAGCTTCTTTTAATCCTAATCCTGTAGCATCTCTAACTACTTTGATTACTTTTATTTTTTGATCTCCTGCTTCTGTTAATACTACGTTGAATGATGATTTTTCAGCTGCTGCGTCTCCTCCAGCTGCTGCTCCAGCTGCTGGTGCAGCTGCTGCTACTGCAGATACTCCAAATTCTTCTTCTATAGCTTTTACTAAATCAGCTAATTCTACTACTGTCATTTTTTTGATTTCTTCAATCATTTCTTCTTTACTCATTTTTAATCCTCCTAAATTTAAGTTAGCTATTAAACAAAGTAAATTATTATTTTACCCGCTTTATTGCTACTATTTTTGCGATATAAGTTCGCTACTCTAATAATATTTTTTATTTTTAAATTATGCTTCAGCTTCTGCTGTTGTTTCAGCTGAAGAGTTTTGTTCTTTTTGAATTCTTACTTGATCAACTGCAACTGCAAATTTTTGAATATTTGCAAGTAATGCTCCAGCAAGCATAGATAGTAATGTTTCTTTTGATGGTAATTTTGCTAAAGTTATTATTTCTTCAGCATTCATCACTTTACCTTCTATAACTCCACCTTTGATTTTGTAATATTCATTATTTTTTGTGAATTCATAAATTGTTTTAGATGGTTCTAAATAATCTTCACTACTCATTATTACTGCTGTAGGTCCTACTAATTTATCATCTAAACCTTCAATTCCTGCTTCAAGCAATGCTCTTTTTGTTATATTATTTTTTATAACTGTATATTCTGTGTTAGATTTTCTTAAATCAGCTCTTAAAGCTGTTACATCTTCAACATTTATCCCTCTGTAATCTGTTAAAAGTACTAATTTAGCTTCTTTTATTTTATTAGCTAATTTTGTTACTTCTTCTTTCTTTTGATTTATTATTTTTTCACTTGCCATTTTAATTTTCACCTCCTAGAATTTACTTTATATATGTTATGTATGCAAAATCACTTTGTAATTTTGCATAAGTTATCTGTATCTAGCTTTGCTTCGAACAGCTAACTTAAAAACACTCTTTATATCCATCCGAGGTTATAAAGAGTGCATTTATTTACACTTAATTCATTATAACCTCGGTAGGACTTAAACTTTGCCTACTGTCTTTGGCTTAATATTTTATTTTTGATTTATAAAAATTCCAGGTCCCATTGTTGTTGTTATAGAAACACTCTTTATGTATTGACCTTTAGCTGCTGCTGGTTTTGCTTTTATTATAGCATTCATTATTGTTTCATAGTTTTCAGCTAATTTGTCTGCTCCAAAAGATACTTTTCCAAATCCTAAGTGAATAATATTTGTTTTATCTAATCTATATTCAACTTTACCAGATTTGATTTCATTTATTGCTTTTGTTACATCCATTGTAACTGTTCCTGATTTAGGGTTTGGCATTAATCCTTTTGGTCCTAATACTTTACCTAATCT
>CAKPQY010000128.1 GCA_934179885.1 uncultured Clostridia bacterium | reverse complement strand
AAACAGCTTAAATAACGAGCAGTTTTAAGTTTAAGACGATATCTGGAGGAATAGTTATATGGAAAAAACAAAGTTTTATGACTTATTAGCAAAAGCAAGACATGATGAAGCAACACTTGTTTTTGTTATAGATAAAATAATGCCAATGATTAATAAATATTCACAAGATAAAAATAAAGAAATAGATGAAGATTTAAAGAGTTTTTTAATTGAATATGCAATAAAAACTATAAAGGATGAAAATTTTGCAGATAAATTAGCAAAAGAAAAAAATTAAAAAAATTTTAAATTTGCCCATAACCTTTTCGATTTTCAATTGCTGTTAATAGTAGAAAACAAAAAAATTCTACTTTTGATAGCACATTGAAAATTAAATATGGGTTCATTAAAAACGTTCTATTACTAGAGCTAGTTTAAATGAGGATGCAGAACCTCAAACTTAAATATAAGTTAGCCACTTATAAGGCGAAGATTGTAATAGTTATAATGATACACTTGCATAGCCTTAACTCATCGTATAGGGTGCAACTCGGCTGTTAGCGGAGTGGTGGAATTCCAGTGAATGATTTAGCTAGTCATTGTTAATGAAGTAAAAATAGAAAATGCAATTGATTTGAATTAAAAAATAAAGTTGGAGGTATAAAAATGTTAGATAAAATTGCAATAATAACATTTTTGGTAGTATATATTATTCTTCTTATTATTGCTATTTTTATGTATTTAGTAATAGTAGGAGCAGACAAATGCAAAACAGAAGAAGAAAGAAGATTAGAAGATGAAGAACAAATGAATTATTTAAGAAATTATAAGAATGGAGGTAAAACTAAAAATGAATAAATTACCTAGTACATTAACAAAAAATCAAGCTATTGCTTTTGCAGTAGTAGCTTTTAATAATTTTATAAATTCAGGAAATACAAGTTGTTTTGATGTTTCAACAATAGAAACTTTTTATACTGGAGCAATGGAGGCTCATAATAAAAGTTTAGTTGTAGGATATTCAAAAGACTTAAAGGAAAGACATCAAGAAAAAATGAAAATAAATATTGAAAAAATGGATATATAATACAAAAGAAAACATTGTATAACACAAAAGATTCACTAAAAAATAAAAATAAAAAGAGCTTGATGCAATCATATAAAAGATTGATTTATAGAATTTTTTATGAAAGGGTTATAAAATATGGAGAATGTTATAAAAACAAGCACAGAGGTGTATTTATTAAATTATTTATATAGGATGGAAATGATTTCAGAGCAAGAATACTATGAAATTAAAAAATATATAAATTTGACTTAAAACGTTGAAAAAAAATTAATAACGCTATAAAATAAGAATATATGATGTAACAAGCGCTATATGGAGGTTATACATATGGTTGCTAATGTGAAAGTAATAAAGAAGATTGAAGGTCGTGTAGATCGAAGAAATGGAGGTGTCCTTAATAGATTATTAAGAGTAACAGCCTATGCAAGAGTTAGTACCGATGATGAAGATCAGAGAAATAGTTATCAATCACAATTAATGTTCTTTAAATCAAAAATTAGAGAAAATTCAGAATGGGTATATGTAGATATGTATGCAGATGAAGCAATATCTGGAACATTAGATTATAAAAGAAGTGATTTTATGAGAATGATAAACGATGCTCTTGCAGGAAAATTTGATATGATTATTACAAAATCAATATCAAGATTTGCCAGAAATACAGTTGATACCTTAAAATATGTTAGAATGCTAAAAGAAAGAAATATAGCTGTATTCTTTGTTGAAGAAAACATTAATACATTAGAAATGTCGAGTGAATTTGTTTTAACAATTTTAAGTTCTGTTGCACAGCAAGAAAGTGAAAATATATCTAATCATGTAAAATTAGGATTTAAAGCTAAAATGGAAAGAGGAGAATTAATCGGATTTAATGGGTGTTTAGGATATGACTATGATCCAATTACTAAAAGTTTATCGATTAATGAAGAAGAAAAGAAAATAGTTCAATATATATATGATAGATATATTCAGGGATATCGGAGCTACACAAATAGCGAAAAAATTAACAGAAAGTGATTTTTGTACGAAACTTGGTAATACAAACTGGAGTGAATCAAGTGTTAGAGGTATTTTAAAGAATGTAAAATACAAAGGAGATGTATTACAAGGAAAGACATATACTATTGATCCTATTTCTCATAAAAGAAAAATCAATATGGGAGAGCAAGATAAATATTATATGGAAAATCATCACGAATCAATAATCAGTGAAGAAATATGGAATAAAGTTCAGGAGATAATGAAAACTCGACGCGAAAATTGTTGCGATGCAGGGATTAAAGAAGGATATTTTAACACAAAATATGTTTTTAGTAATTCTATGGAATGTGCTTTTTGTGGAAGAGTAGTTTCTAGGAAGAAATGGGGAAAGGACAAAGTTGGATGGCAATGTATGGCTGCTATAAAAAAAGGAAAAAAGGATTGTACTAACAGTAAAGTTATACCGCAAAATGTTATAGAGAAGGCATTTATAGAAGTACACAAAATGCTATTGGCAAATAATCAAGAAGTAGTTAATGATTTCTTTGAAAAAGTTGAGAAAGCAATGAAAAAAAATAATACTTTAGAAACTATACAAACACTTAAAGAAAAGGAAAAAAATTTACAAAGCCAAATAAAGAAATTACTAGATATGAGTTTAAATGAAATTATATCAGAAGAAGAATATGCAAAAAAAAGATCAGAATTAGATAAAAAACTTGCAGAAGTTAATAAAAAGATTACTAAAAATGTAGGAATTTCAAAGGCAGAAGAAAGAATACATGAGAGAGTATCTAATATGAAACAAAACTTAAAAGCTAATAAAAATATTATTGAATATTTTGATGAAGATGCTTATAAATGTCTTATAAAAAAAGTAATTGTAGGAGAAAATGATTGTGAAAATATAAATCCTTATGTTTTGAATTTTGTATTAAATTCTGATAATATAAAAAGTAATGAAGAACTTGATGAGTTAAAAATGCAGATTGCAGAGTTTGATTGCAAAGTGAATTACTTTGTTTTTAATATTGATGAAAATAATAATCGTTCTAAAGAAATAAGAAATAGTATAAAAGTGAGAGTATTTTCGGATATAGATACTAATATTACATAGTAACCTAAAGTATAATGAAGATTGTTGTTGACATATCTATTCGCGGTAATTAAACAGAAAGAAGTGTGGAGCGTTGATAAGTTGAAAGCTGTTTTACGTCGCATGTGGAGTGCGTATCAGTGCTACAGTATATACAGTAAATAGATTTGAACTTATTCTATTTTGGAAATAGTTCAGAAAGGTAGGAAATATGGGAAAAGTTTTAAAAATTAGAGAAGTTGGAGATCCTATTCTAAATAGGACAAGTGATGAAGTAGATGTAAAAAATATAAATGAAGATATCTTAGACATTATAGAAGATTTAAAATCAACATTGGAATTTGGGACTGGATTAGGAATTGCTGCACCACAAATAGGTATAAATAAAAGAATAATTGTACTAGGAACTAAAAAAGAGAATATTAAATATAATGATGCTGAAGAAATACCTATAACAGCGATGATAAATCCTACTTGGAGAGAAATATCAAAAGAAACAGATATACAATATGAAGGATGTATGAGTGTCCCTAGTAT
>CAKPQY010000127.1 GCA_934179885.1 uncultured Clostridia bacterium | reverse complement strand
CTTTTTAAGAGTTTCTTTTAAATACAAAGAAAATCCATTTGAATATGATGAAAAAACCGACAAGAAAACCACTAAGAAAACCGACAAGAAAACCACTAAGAAAATTAAAGTAAAACCACAAGAAAAAGATGTTTTGAATTTCTGTAAAGATGCAAAAACTCTAAAAGAAATTACAACCTATTTTGGATTTAAAGATATATCAACATTTAAGAAAAATTATATAAATCCTTTATTAGAAAAAGGTACTTTACAGTTGACAATACCAGAACAACCAAAAAATAGAAACCAAAAATATATTTCAAAATAGCTAAAAAACTTGTTACGTTTGCATTTCGGAGCTTTTTGTGGTATAATATCAACATAATGCGTAGCTATGCGATATAAATAGCAAGTAGTAAATAATTCTCATATAACAATTGTAAGGAGGAACTTTATGCTTAGCAAAATTTTTTCAAATCTTTTCGGAGTAAAAGCTGAAGAGACAAAAGGAACAGAAGAACGGAGAGTTATAACCGAGACCTTCAATGCTGACTTTCAAAAAAATACAGCGAAGAAGGTTGCTACTGAAAATGGTATCGAATATATTTCAAAAGCGACAGGTAAAAAGCTCCATTCAAATGAAAAGTATGTAAACCAAGTTTATGCTGTAAAAGGCAATTATATATTGTTACATCCTGCAAATGATGGAATGCCTACATGTCCTATTGAATGGTACGGTAAGTTTGATGGAGAAAACAAAATGATAATGGATAATCAATCATCGTTTAAGTGCATTACTAACTTAAGTGATATTATATTGCAGATGGTTAGATTGTATGCCAAATACATCGATGATGATATGTTCATTGCTTCTGCTGGATTTGCTATCAGACTTGATGATGAAGTATGTCCGGACTATACTGGCAAAGCAAGTTTTGTGCTTACCGATGATGCTATCCGAAACAATAAGGTAAAGCCTGATCAAGTCATTGAGGCAAAGAAGTATTTTCTAAATGACTTTCTTGATCATTTCATTGGCTGGAATTTTGGAGTAGCGGTTAAAAGCAATCCACAGCTGGAGAGAGAACTGCTCGAATTTAACAACCTTGTTATTAGTAAAGGGTTGAGAGAAGATGCGGGTCCTGGTTTCGAAGTATGGTGTTCCGAAGATGTACAGCATTATGATCTGAAAAAAGCATAATCTTACAAAAAGATGTCCTTTGGTAATACAAGGGACATCTTTTTGTTAAATTTACATTTCATATTCATCTTCTAATTCTTTCTCATATTCAATCTGTTTTTCTGAATCAAGATAAATATCATTTTCAAATTCAAAATCTCTAATAAATTCTTCTTCAGAAGAAACTGAAAATTTGGTACATACCCAATGTATGAATTTATCTACTGTTTTTTGAAATGTATTTATAACTTTTCGTAAAAAGCTATTTTCTTTTTCAAGTTGATAAATTTCATCTTCATATTTGTTTTCAACTTTTCGTATTTCTTCTTTAAGTTTTGTAGAATAGTCATTTTCCATATTTTCGCATTTTTCTTTTAACTCTCTATTTTCACACATTATAGATTTTCTTTCTTTTTCGTATTTTGAAGCCCTTTCAACCGTATTAACTTGATTTTGTAATGTTAAATAAAGTAAAGAAATTTGTTCTTGTTGTTCTTTAATCATTTTATCTCTTGGCTCTACAACTAATTCTTGTATTTTTTCATCTCTATTTCGTACTAGTTTTCCAAAACTTTTAACATCAGGTGTTTCTGGTATTTCTAGTTTAATATCTTTAAGAACTGTTTTAGTGTTTTCAAAATTTGTAATTTTCTTATAATCTTCAACAGATAAATGTACTCTTTCACTAGGATTTCCTCTTTCTAAATTAAATCCATTAGCCGTTATATAAAAGTGGAAAGCATTTTGTAATTGTCTATAACTATCTTTAGCTTTCCAAAATTCACTACAAGCAATTTTATCAATAGCATTTCCTTTCTTATCTGTAGTATGAACTACTGGAATAAAAACTAAGTGCATATGTGGAGTTGCCTCGTCCATATGCACTTTTGCAGATAAAATATATTGTTCACCTAAACCCTTGTATTCACAAACGAATTTGTAAGCTGTTTCAAAATATCTCTTAGTTTCATCTTTTCCAATTGAGTCGAAGAAGGCTTTATCAGATGTAATTATATATTCACAAATAATATTACTAACTGTTTTGATTTGACCTTTTAAATTATATTCTTTTCGTATTCTATCAAATTCTTTTTCATAAGTAAATGGAATGTCTTTTAATGAATAATTCAAATAGGATTTTTCTTTATCTATATTTTTATTTGAATAGTTTTTATTCCTTCTTTCATTGTGTCTAAATATTCCTTTTAAATTTTCTCTTTTGTATTTTGCATTTCTAATTATTGCATAACTCATATATAAATTCCTCCATTTCTAGCACAGCAGAATAACACTATGCTGGTTAAATTTTTTCTCTTTTTTAAATTGTGTTGTAACACACTACGACACTTTTTTACCCTTATGGGAAAAAGTGTCAGTGTGGTAGGGACACCCTACACCCGTTTTACCTAAATTTGCTAATAGCAATTTAGGTAAAAAAATAGCAATACAAAAATTGATAACTAATTTTTACATTGCTATTTTCACAAAAGCATAACTGCTTTTGTGCTTTGCTAAAGTTATTACACATTAGCATATAAGCTGTTTAAAAATTCAGGCGAATAATCTCTACCAGAATATCTCATTGAATTTTTATTAGCCTTATTATTTTTATAAGTATAATTATTATTAGTATTGATAGATCGGAAATTTTCCGATTCGGTAATCGTAGAATCTCCGTTTATATAATCGTAATTTTTACGATTATGTGAAAGTTCTATTTTTGAATGTTGTATTTTTGCAATATATATAAGTTTAGGTTTGCTAAAACCTTGTTTCTTTTCATATATTAAATTAACATCTGATAGTTGTTTAAATGCTTTAGTAACAGTTTTATCAGATAGATTTAATTTATCTTGTACTTCTTTTCTAGTAAATATCAAATACACATTTCCATTTTCATCATGCCAATTATTCTTTATAGATAATGATAATCTATCTAATAGAAAACCATATAACAATTTACTATCAGAATTTAATGCATTTTTATATAATGGATTTATAAATAATTCCTGTGGTATTTGATAATATTTATGGTTTAAAGTTTCATTAACTTTATAAAAATTAAAATCTTGCATATATTTTCCTTTCCTTCGCACGACGATCGATTTTGTGGCGAAAAATTAGAACAGGTAATAAACTTATCCCTGTTCAGTTTGAATTTTAAATATGCAAAATTTGATTTTAAATAAATTTAAGATTTTTTTAGAATAAATACTGTTTAAATTTTTCTAACAGATTTCTAACAAAACTTGAAAAAGTTGTGTCAGATTTATATAAATTTTCAATTGTTTATGTTACAATAAAAACAAGCGAAATAGTTTGAAATAATAAGGTTTTGAGTACATAAATAATAGGATTAAAGAGTATTATTCATCACTAACCATTAAAATGATAGAATAACTTAAAATCCTGCGGTTGAATAAACCGTGCCGGTTCGATTCCGGCCATCTGCACCAAACAAAAAAAACCTTGTAAACATTGAAATATCAATGCTTTACAAGGTTTAT
>CAKPQY010000126.1 GCA_934179885.1 uncultured Clostridia bacterium | reverse complement strand
AAATATACCAGTTAACTTTTATAAAAGCTAACTGGTATATTTTATTTTAACATATCTTTTTTATTTAACCATAAAGTAACTGCTATTGTCATTATAATAGCTATTAAAACCATTATCAAAAATCCCATTGGACTATTTTCAAATGGTAGCTTAACATTCATTCCCCAAAAACTAGAAATCATAGTTGGAACTGCTAAAATAATTGTTATAGATGTTAAAAACTTCATAACCCCATTTAAGTTATTTGAAATAATAGAAGCATATGCATCCATTGTTCCATTTAAAATATCACTATAAATTTTTGCCATTTCTATGGCTTGTCTATTTTCTGTAATTGCATCTTCTAGTATATCTTCGTCATCTTCATATAATTTTATTATTTTCCCTCTCATTGTTTTTTCCATCACAAGTTCATTTGATTTCAAAGATGTTGTAAAATATACCAAACTCTTTTCCAAACTTAATAATTTTAATAATTCTTTATTTCTCATTGAATTTTTTAAAATATATTCTGCTATTTCAGTTTCTTTGTTTATTTGTTTTAAGTATGATAAAAAATATGATGAATTTAAGTATAATATTTGAAAAATTAGTTTTGATTTCTTATATGTTTGAATGTTTTTTATTTTTCTTTTTTCAAAATCTTCAATAACTTTATTTTTTCTTAATGATACTGTTATGAAAAAGTCATCTCTTACTACTATCATACCTAATGGCATTGTTGTATAAACATCATTTTCCTCGTTTTTTTCTATTATAGGAACATCTACAACAAACAATGTTGTTCCATCATCCTCTTCATTATCAATTCTTGCTTTTTCTTCAAAATCTAATGCATCTCTTATAAAGTCTTCTTGTATATTAACGTTTTCACATACTTTTTTTATTTCAATTTCCGATGGGTTTACTAAACTTATCCAACTTCCTTTTTTAAATTCTTTTATTTCTTCTATTTTATTTGTTTCTAAACCTGTATTATATATTTTTAGCATTTTACACCCACCTCTTTCTTTTTTACCTATACTATATTTTAACTTTTTATTTATTACTTGTCAATGAATTTTTAAAATGTTTACATAATTTTATAAAATTTATTCTTGACATTTTTTTGTTTTGGTACTATAATAGCTTTATCATATGCATCATTAGCTCAGCTGGTAGAGCAGCAGACTCTTAATCTGAAGGTCCTCGGTTCGAAACCGAGATGATGCACCAAAAAAACAAGTAGATGTTTTTAAAATTATTTCATCTACTTGTTTTTTATTTTTAATTATTTCCTTCACTAGTTTTATCGTTTTCTCCTTCTGTACCATCTTTAGAACCATCTTCTTCTGCATCTTTTTCTTCCTGATTACTATCTGAAGGCTTTGTTTCTGGAACTGTTGGCTTTTCTGGTTCAGTTGGTGTTACTGGCACTGATGGTTCTGTTGTTGTATTGTTTTGCGTATTATTTTGCGTATTATTTTGAGTATTATTTTGAGTATTGTTTTGTGTATTGTTATTTACATTTGTATTTGTAGTTGTATTCGTAGTTGTTCCTTTTGTTCCTCTTAAAATAATCCTTTGCATTGCATTATAAGTATCTTTAGAAAGCAATTCTCTAGAAACAACCTTTCCATTTAAGCTTTTTATTATATATGTTTCAGTAATTGCACCATTTGCACCTACTTGTTTAACCTTTTCTGTTCCTGCTGCTAAAGTTTTATCATCTACATATTTAACAGTATATGGTATAGTTGAAATTGTCTTTGTGCTAAAAGAGACGGTATATTCGTTCTCTTCTTTAATTCCATATATAGAAACTGTTGCTATTCCATTAGAACAACTTGCTTTTATCTTTATAGCATAAGTTCTTGTATTTTTAAATTTAAAATCTGTCAAACCATAAACAACAGTTGCATCTCTTCCTTCTGGAGTATAAGATGTTACAAATTGATGATTTCTTCTTTCTGTTACTTCCATATTTGCCATTAAAACAGAATTATATAATGTTGATGATATTTGGCAAATTCCACCACCAATTCCATCTACAACTACTCCATTTTCATATACTTTTGCATTTTTATACCCAGCAGCTGCTGTTCTTTCTCCTAATGTTTTATTATATGAAAAAGTTTCTCCTGGCAATATTACCTTATCATTAATTTTTTGACAAGCTAATTTTAGATTAGTTGTTCTATTTATGTTTCCACCATCATATTTTGTTGAATATGTAGCTAACAAATCAGGAAATGCTTCTGAACCTATTTGTGATGTTGTAATTTTTGGTTTTGTAATAGTTAGTGGTATTTCATATTGCTCTTTGTCTTCTTGTAATAATACTTTTGCTTCTTCCACATTAAAATCTATACCATTTACTTCTGGATGAATTGTGAAAGGATCTTTTGTATAATATGCATCTTGTACTTCTTTATAAACTTCTTCATGTATTTTTTCTATATCTATTTGTTCTGGTTGCTTGTTAATTACTGGTATTTCAATATATTCTTGATTTGAATTGATATTTTTTAAATTGTCTTTTATTTTTGCAATTAAATTTTCAGTATCAATTTTTAATCCTTCTTTACCTTTAGTAATTATTAATTTATCTTCCTCTATATAATAGTCTGGTTCAACTACTGCTCCAGGAACATTACTTCCTATACTTTCAATTGTTTTATTTGCTTCTTCTTCGTTGATTGTCATATTAACTTTTATATTTTTTTGACCAATAAGTGCAAATAAAATATTATAATTATTCACAATAATATTACTATCTTTTCCTACAGAAATAGCTTTTTCTAGTGCACCATTTGTATCATAATTTGTATCTATTAATTCAGGATTTATTGTTGCATCATAATCTTCATATTTTAATACTATGTCTTTTTGTTTTTTCTCATTATATGCTGACTCGATTTTTTCTTTGGCTTCTTCTTTTGATAATCCTGATACATCTATCCCATCTATTTTTACACCTTTCACTATCTTAGTATTACTCATGTTTATAAGTGCAAAAATTGTTGAAAAAATTGCTAAAATCAAAATTACTATACCTAAAATAATGGCTGATAATATAATTTTTTTATTATATTTTTTTCCTTCTACAGGATTTTTAACATTTTTTATATTTTCTTTTTCAATTTTTTCTTTTTTAGGCTTTTTCTTAATTTCTACTTTTTCTAATTCTTCATCAATTTCATTTAGTTTTTCTTCTTCAACTTGTGAACTGGATATTTTTGCCTCTAATTCCTCCCATTTCAAATTACTTTTTTCCATTTGTATCTCTCCTTTTATATCATTAATTTAATATTATCATATTATTATTTTTTTTACAATATTTTTTACCTCATTATAACAATATGATTTATTTATTTTTATATACTTATTTTTATAATATTTTTTAAAATATAACTAAAAAACACAAAATTTCTAAAAATTTTACAAAAACACTTGAACAATAACAAATTTAATATTATAATATTGCTAGCAAAAGATAAATAAGGAGAGATAAAATCAATGGAACTAGTTAAAAACATATTCTTTAACACAGATAAATTAGTTGAAAATAGTAATGTAAAAATATCTTATACAGGAAAATTTTTTCAAGAGAACTCTGAAGAAGTTTTTATTCATTATGGGTTTGGACTTAATTGGGATAATATAAATGAAGTTAAAATGGAAAAGACAGAATTAGGA
>CAKPQY010000125.1 GCA_934179885.1 uncultured Clostridia bacterium | reverse complement strand
TTCCCCTTTTTCAACTTTCTCAATTATATATGGTGGTCTTTTTCTCGCTGCATCATATGTTCTCCATAAATATTCACCAATAATTCCTATTGAAAGCATTATCACTCCAAATCCCATAAGCATTATCATTACAAGGGATGTATATCCTTCAACATCTATTTTTCCAGTTATTTTTTGACAAACAATAACAATTAGTAAAATTAATGATAGTAATGATGTTAAAAATCCTGTTGCTGTTATTAATTTTACTGGAAAATATGAGAAACTTAATAATGAATCATATACTAATTTTATTTTTTTAGATAATGTCCATCTTGATTTTCCTATTTTTCTCTTTTCCCTTACATATGGAATTGTTGTTGTTTCAAAACCAGCCCATAATATTTGACTCATTAATGATGTATTTTTTTCTTGCATTTCTACTAACAAATTTATAACTTGTCTATCTATTAGAAATGAATCAAATCCTCCTTTGGGCATATTATGAAGTGCTAATTTTCTCATTAAAAATGCATATAAATTTGAAAACATTTTTTGGGTTAAAGGTTCTTCTCTATCAGCTCTTGTCGCCAATACAACTTTATAACCTTCATCATATTTTTTTATCATATCTAATATCATTTCAGATGGTTCCTGTAAATCTGCTGCTTTCCTTACTGCACAATCTCCTGTGCATTGTGATAGCCCTGCTAATATTGCAGAATGTTCTCCAAAGTTTCTTGATAATCTTATTGTCTTTATATTTGAATCTATTTTCGCTAGTTCTTTCATTACAGAATATGAATCATCTTTTGACCCATCATCTACAAATATTAGCTCATATTCTATATCAAGCTTTGATAATACTTTTTCTTTTAAATCAGCATATAATGGTAATAAATTATCATGATTATAGTATACTGGTACTACTATTGATATTTTCTTCATCTAAATTTTTCCTCCAATTATTTCGTTGCTATTTTATCATACAATTATCCTGAAATCAATATTTTATTTATTTAAGTTTCGGTCTTTTGTATGTTAGTCAATAATGTGAAACAAATTCATTTAATAAGCTATCCATTGGATGCTCTTCATACCAATATAAATATCTTTCTCTACTTGCTTCATCTATTTTTGTTCCACTACTTGAATCACTTTTTTTCTATTTATTTTTGTTTCACATCAATTGTAACACTACATTCCATAAATATTATTTATCGTATTATTCTTATTTCAAGTTTTTGCTTGACAAGTAACTTTTGGTATATATCATTTCTTTCACTTCATCCAAACCGCCTTTTTCTTTTTTATTATAACGATATATTCAATATATTACAATCTTTTTTGTTTAAATTTTTCTTCTTACGAAATTTTAGCAATTTATAACCTCATAGATAATATTAAAAAAGGAATGTCAACATATCTTATATGTCTACATTCCTTATGCATTCTTTTCACAGCAGTTTTTATATTTCTTTCCACTTCCACATGTTTGAGTTTTACATATATTTATAGATCATCTAAAGAATATCCTAAAAATTCAGCTATAACTGGATTTTTAACAAATTCTAATTTATTTACTAAATATTGATTTTCATTTACTTTTTTCATTTCTTCTATTACAGGCTCTTTAACTTGTGATTTTAATAATCTGTAATAATATTGTGATGAAATATTTCTTTGTAATGTTCTAGCACTCCAAGTTTGACTTAGAGCTTCTTTTTCATACCAATCTCTTGCATCTTTATCCAATACTTGTAATAGAGTTCTTTCAACTAATGCTAGATTAACAGATTGATATGCATAATCTCTTGCAGAATTTATTATTGAGCATATATCTTTTAGAACATTTTTATTGTTTTACTTTCACTCGTATGTTATAGTAATTGTACGAGTGATTGTAATATTATTTACTTTTTTCTTCCACAATAATTATCTTTTTCAGCAATTAATTCCTCACTTACTCCTGCAAAATCAAATTTCAAATTTTCATATCCTAATTCTTCAAAAATTTCTCTTTTTATTGCATCTTCGCTTTTTTCTGGTTCTTTTACTTTTCCTCCTGGCAACATATAGAAGTCCATATCATCTCCATAAAATAAAAGTATTTTTGTTTCATCTGGATTATATATAATTGCAGAAACTCTATATGCAAAATTAAAATTTTTATTATTATATTTAATATCATCAATTAAGTCATATATATAAAATACCTCTTTATATGCTACCCCTAATTTATAAAAATCTTCCTCATGAGTTGATGATTTACCACCCCATTTTTCATATACCATTCTTGCCTTTTGATTATCTTTTAATACTCCAATAATATATCTAGTTGTTCCATTCTTTCTTGCCCATTTATTTTATTCATCCTTTTTTTCTATTAGATATTTTTTTACTGTTTCATATATTTTATCAAATTTTTCTTTTGTTTCTTGGTTATTAAATGTAAACCTATTATATAATTTATCAATATATTCTTTTTCTTTTATAATTTTTAAACTAAATTCATAGTTAAAATCATATATATAAGCAAAATGGCTAACTAATATATCTGCACTTGTAACTCTTTTGGAATAGTTTATTTTTTTATCTTCCATAAATTCTCTATATATTTCATCTGTTATTATTTCATTTGATAAATCATCACTTTCCCAAATTGCTTTTTTATCTCCAACTGTTAATACATAAAAAATATCAACTTTATCTGCATCTCTTATTATTTTAGCATGTAATTCTTCTCTTTTGGTTAACCCTTTTTCTATTTTACTTCTGTTATGGTTTAGTATTGCTAATTTTATTATCTCGTCATATTTATCTGTTTTTATAAACTCTCTTATTATACCTTTTTCAAATAATATTTGTACTCCATATTCTCCGTGATTTATACTATCTTTATCTACAAATGTATGATAATTTTTTATTTGCTCAAATCTTCCTATATCATGTAATAATCCTATTAACTCTGCTAATTTTACGTCTTCATCTTTTAATTTTAAATTTTCTGCTATTTGTTTTGTAATTTGAGATACTCTTTCAATATGAGAAATTTTTAATTTTACTTTTTCATCATTGATATCATAATTTTTTACATATTCCTTAAATGTTTGTTTTGCTTTTTGTATATCTATTTCCACTTTAATTTTCCCCTAATTTCTTTTTTATATATTTTTGTGCTACTTTTTGTATTTCTAATATTTTCTCTTTAGTTTCTTCATTTTCAAAGTCAAATCTTTGAAATATTTTTGAAAAATAGTCTTCTTGTTTTATAATTTCAAAACTTTTTTTGAAATTTATGTCAAATATAAAAGATATTATATTTACAACATTATTTATTTTATCTTTGCTTATATTTTTATCTCTCTTTATTTGTTTTTCTTTTAAAAATTGCTCATATAATTTTTGGTCTATTTTGCTTTGTTCTATTTCTTTTTCATCTCCGTTCCAAAAAATCTTGCAAGCTTCAAATATTATATCTAATTTGTCTGCATCTCTTATTATTTTACAAAATAGCTTTTCCTTTTCATTTAGTTCATCTTCCATTTTAAACTTATTATGATTTTTTACTGCTTTTAATATTATATTGTCATATTTGTCTATATCTATATATTTTCTTATATCTTTTTGTAAAATTTCTGTTCCATAATCTCCATGATCAAAACTTTCTAAATCATTATATGTTTTATTTTTTGTATATTGTTC
>CAKPQY010000124.1 GCA_934179885.1 uncultured Clostridia bacterium | reverse complement strand
AGAAAGGGATGATTCTATGGAAGCGGTATTAGAGATGATAGACAGAGAAGAGAAAAAAAAGAAAATTAAGTATGAAAGGATAGGCATGAAAAAAGGAATAAATAAAACAAAAATAGAGCTCATAAAAAATATGCTAAAAGAAAATTTGCCTATAGAACTAATAAGCAAAATAACAGGAATATCTGTCGATGAAATTAAAAAGATATAAATAAAAAAATATTACTTTGTATAAAGTAATATTTTTTTATGTAATAATTGCCAAAACTAAAAAAAAAGCATATAATCTATAAAGTAAATGAGAGGTGATTAAATGAAAAAAATTGAAATAAAAGAAATAATAAAAGTCACAAAAGGAAGACTAGTAAAAGGAAATCCAGAAGCAGAATGCAATAATTTTTGTAGAGATACAAGAATAATAAAACAAGGAGATACATATATAGGAATAAAGGGAGAAAATTTTGACGGAAATGCATTGTGGCAAGAAGCATTTGAAAATGGAGCAGAAACAGTAATTGTACAAGGAATAAATTTTACAGATGAAGAACTTGAAAAATATTCAAACAAAAATATTATAGATGTGAAAGATACAATTAAAGCTTTGGCGGATATTGCAACATATAAAAGGAATTTATATGGAAAAGATTTTCCAGTTATTGGAGTAACAGGAAGTGTAGGAAAAACAAGCACAAAGGATATAATTGCAAATGTAGTATCACAAAAATATAAAACTTTAAAAACACAAGGAAATAACAATAATGATATAGGACTTCCATTTACAATATTTAATTTAGAAAATCATGAAGCAGCTGTAATTGAGATGGGTATGAATCATTTTGGAGAGATAAGTAATTTAACCCAAATAGCAAAGCCAACTATCTCAGTTATTACAAATATAGGAACATCACATATAGGAAATTTAGGTTCAAGAGAAAATATTTTGAAGGCCAAATTAGAAATATTAGAAGGAATGGATAAAAAAATATTAGTAATAAATAATGATAATGATTTATTACATAACTATTATTTAGAAAACGAAGATATAGAAATACATACATATGGAATTGAAAATGAATCTGATGTTATGGCAGAAGATATCATTTTAAATGAAAATAATAGTGAGTTTATTTGCAATTTTAAAGGTGAAAAATTCAAAGTAAAAGTACCTGTTGGAGGAATACATTTTGTATACAATAGCTTATGTGCTGCAACTGTTGGAAATCTTTTAGGGTTAAGTACAGAGCAAATTAAAGAAGGAATTGAAACTTTTGAATTGACTAAAAAAAGAATGGATATAACAGAATTAGAAAATGGAGTTACAATTATAAATGACAGTTATAATGCGAGTTTTGAGTCAATGCAAGCATCACTTAAATATTTAAGTGGATTAAAAAAAGATAGAAAAATTGCTGTATTAGGCGATATGTTTGAGTTAGGAGAATATTCAAAAGAACTTCATGAAAAGGTAGGAAAAGAAGTAGTTAAAAATAAAATCGATATTTTAATTTGTTGTGGAGAAAATGCAAAATATATTGTTGAATCTGCTAAAGAAAACAAAATGGAAGAAAAAAATATTTATTATTTTGAAGATAAAGAAAAAGTTGAAACATTTATTAAGGAAAATTGGAAAAATGGTGATGCGATTTTGTTTAAGGCATCAAACGGAATGAAATTTTTTGAAATAGTGGAATCTTTATTAAAATAGATATTTATAAATTAATGATAATTAATTTTGGAAAGGAAGTATAAAGATATGAAAAAGTTAAAATTAGGTGTTATATTTGGGGGAATGTCTACTGAAAACGAGGTGTCTTGTCTATCTGGAGCTTCAGTAATAAAAAATTTAAATAAAGAAAAATATGATATTTTTCCAATTTATATAGATAAAAAAGGAAATTGGTTTGAAGTTCAAGATATAGAAAAAAATGAAAAAATAGGAGAAGAATTAGAAGATAAAAAGCCAATTGAAAATGTTATGAAATTTTTAAAAACATTTGATGTGGTGTTTCCTGTTTTACATGGATTATATGGGGAAGATGGCACAATTCAAGGAGTTTTTGAATTATTAAAGATTCCTTATGTTGGATGTGGAGTATTAGCTTCAAGTGTCGGAATGGATAAAGTATATTCAAAAATTGTTTTTGATAAAGCGGGAATAAACCAAACAAAATATGTTTATGTAAGAAAATATGAAGATAAATATATTTATGTTAATGATAATTTTAATGAAGAGTTGTTAAAATTAGAGGATATATCAAAAATAATTATTGAAAAATTAAAATTTCCAATGTTTGTAAAACCTTCTAATTCAGGGTCAAGTGTTGGAATAAGTAAAGTAACTAATGAGAAAGAACTAAAAGAAGCAATAGAAGAGGCTTCAAAATTTGATAAGAAAATATTAATAGAAGAAGGAATAAATGGAAGAGAAGTTGAATGCGCTGTTTTAGGAAAAGAAGAGGTCATTAGCTCATGTGTTGGAGAAATTAAGGCTGCTGATGAATTTTATAGCTATGATGCTAAATATAACAATCAAGAGTCAAGAACTTTAATTCCTGCAGATATATCTGATGAAAAATCAGAAGAAATTCAAAAATTAGCAATTAAGGCTTTTAAAGCTATTGATGGAAAAGGTTTATCTAGAGTTGATTTCTTTATAGAAAAAGAAACAGAAAAAGTATATATTAATGAAATTAATACTTTGCCAGGTTTTACAAGTATTAGTATGTATCCTAAACTTTTGGAGCAGGTTGGAATTGGATATACAGAATTATTAGATAAGTTAATTGAATTAGCTTTTTAGATGTTTTTATTACTTAATTATTTTAATAAATAAAAATCCATAAAATCTATGGATTTTTTTATATTTTGTGATATAATATACCTACCTATTTTTGGGGAGGATGTTAAATGAAATATAAAGATTATTATAAATTATTGGGGTTAGAAACAAGTAGAGTATCAATAGAAGAAATTAAGTCAGCATACAGAGCTGCTGCTAAAAAATATCATCCTGATTTAAATGTTGGAGATAGTTTGGCGGAAGAAAGAATAAAAGATATTAATGAAGCATATAGAACATTATCTGTACCGGCATCTAAAAGAAAATATGATAGAATTTGGAATTCAAGAAATAATGTAAAAAACTATCAGAAACTTAAAGGAAAAAATATATTTAATATGTTTTTAGGAGACATTCAAAGTACAGAAAAAGAAAATACAAAAAATGTTAAAAATCCTGTAAAAGGAGAAAATATAGAAACAGAAATAAAAGTAAGTTTGAATGATGCTTTTTATGGGTTAGAGAAAAAGATATCGCTAAGAACTGTAGAAGGAAAAATGAAAACTTTTGCAGTAAAAATACCTGAAGGAATAAGAAATGGCGAAAAAATAAGATTAATTGGTCAAGGAAAAAAAGGTATTAATGGCGGAAAAAATGGAGATTTATTTATAAAGATAGATATAGAAGAAAATAAAGTTTTTAAATTATATGGATGTGACTTATGTACTGATTTAAAACTTACTCCATGGGAAGCTGCATTAGGAACAAGAGTTGATATAAAAACAATTGATGGACAGACAAAAGTATATATACCACAAGGAATACAAAGTGGAGAAAAAATCAAAATACCTAATAAAGGGTATAAAGATGGAAAAGGTGGTAGAGGCGACTTAGTTGCAGAGGTCAAGATAATG
>CAKPQY010000123.1 GCA_934179885.1 uncultured Clostridia bacterium | reverse complement strand
GCTTTATCCATTGACTTAAATACATTTCCATTACCATTTGAAGCTTCTTTTATTAAATAAGGTTCTTGTAAAATAAGTTTTCCTTCAGTATTAATTAATGGTAATTTATTTTGTTTAAAAAACTTAATTTTTTCTTTTGGATATCCAAAAAAATTATTAAGTGCAAAAAATCTTATAGTTTGATTATTATTTTCTTCGCTAGTCATTATATACCAAGGAAGTACAACATTGTATTTGTTATTTGTTTCTATAATATTTTCAGCTAATATTTGGAATAAGGATTTTTTAATTGGTTTCAAATTTAGCATATATGTTCCTTTTGGACCTTTGTATCCAAGCCTAGTTCCTTGACCTCCAGCCATAGTAACAACAGCTACTTGATTACTTCTTATTATAGCTTCACCAATTTGAATGTAATAATCTAAATCTTTTTCTGATATTTTATCCTTTTCTATATGGGATAATGGCGATATTTCAACATTTGACAAATCGTCATCTATTTTAGAATTATTATATAAATTTATTATTTTTTCAAAATCAATATTTAAAATTTGATTAATTAACATATTTTTTTCTTCTTCAGAAAGTTCATCATAAAAATATAATAAATGTTCTTGATTATATTCTTTTAGTATATCTTTTGCGTTTTTCAGTTTATCTTCCATAGTTTAAACTCCTTTAAAGGTTATTTGAAATTGCAGAAGTTAAAGACCTTATTATAGTATCTTTATTAGGCATGTCTGAATTTTTTAAATCTTGAACTTCTTTTTCAATATTATAAGGTATTCTTATAGAATTAAAAGATATTGTATCTAATTCTGTTTTTCCATAATAACCTTCTATTATAGTATATGATGCGACTGTTGAAAATTTGTTGCTTTCATCATTAATATTATCATTGTGCATCTCTATTGGAATACCTACGCTTCCTGCGTTGAATATTGTTTTGTTTTTATATCTTACCAAACAAGGAGTATGAATATGTCCAAATCCAACAATGTCTGGGGTAGGGTCTTTATCAGTTTTACCAATAAATTCAGTGTTTTCAAAAAGTCTGTCAGGGTTGTCTATTTCTAAGTGACTATATTTAGAGTGCTTATTAGAAAACATAGGATTATATATTTCATCAAGACTATATGGAGATGCATGAAATAATCTAATTAAATGCCCACTCATATAGAATTCATAAGAAATGGGTAGAGATGCAATAAATTTAGCTCTTTCTTCACCAATTATATTTCTAGACCAAAAATTTTTGCCTTTTGATGAAGGTTTACAAATAGTATAATCACAATTACCAAGTAATATTACTTCACATACCTCTTGTAATTTATCTATTACTAAATCTGGATGTGTACATTTTGTTATATTATCACCTAAACAAAAAATTCTATTTACATTTCTTTTTGTTATATCTTCTAATACAGCATTTAAAGCTGTGATGTTACCGTGAACGTCTGAAATAATAGATATCTTGTCCAATTTTATACCTCCTTTACTTTTATACAAATTTTTTGTAGTGTTTCTGACTAATATATTTTTTAAATTGCTAAAATCTAATTTTAAAAATGTATAATTTCATTATAAATTTCAATTGCAAAATTATCTGTCATGCCAGAGATGTAATATATAATTGCTTGGTAGAAATCCTTCTCATTATCTAGTGAAAATAATATTTTATTTTTTAGTTTTAAAGATTCTCTATTTCCAAAATCATAATAATTATAAATAAAAATTATAAAACTGTTGCACAATTTAGGATATGTTTTACTTAAATCTTTTAAATTATCTAAAGTATTTATTCCATTATAAGTTGATTTCAATAAATTATAAATTTCGTTTATAACAAGGTTAAAATATCTTACAGAAGGTTTAATTCTTTTAGCAGAATATATATTCTTATAATTAAATTCTTTAATTTTATTCATTAAATCTAAAGCTTTTTGAGAGAAACATAAACCTTTTTCAGGCGATGAATTTTCGCATAAATCATGTATCAAGTTATTTATTATAATAGTATTATTTATTTGTTCATTTTTTGAAGTAATATTTAATAGTTCAAATAATTCATCTATATGCTCGTCTAAAACCCCTAAAGTTATTGCATCTTCAATATCTCTACAAATATAAGATATTTTGTCAGATATTTTTACAACGCAAGCTTCCCAAGTATATGGGGCAAATTCATTTGGATATGTATAATCATTTAAATTGATAAATTCGTTTCTAGGTTTTATACAGTTTTCATCGATTTCACCACAGTGTGATATTATACCATCTCTTACAGCATATGTTAGATTTAGGTTTTGCATATATTTGTTGTTGTCTTCTAAAATTTCTATGTTATCAACAAAATCCAAACCATTTCTTTCGTGCCAGAATGGCTTGCCTAAATCTCTTTTGCTTATTTCAGATAAGATTCTTTCTCCTTCATGTCCAAAAGGACTATGGCCTAAATCGTGAGCCACAGAGATGGCTCGTGTTAAGTCTGTATTTAGTTCGAAATATTTAGCAATTGTGTAGCTTATTGATTCTACATGTGTTACGTGTTCTATTCTTGTACAGATATGGTCGTTTTCAGGGGAAAAGAATACTTGTGTTTTGTGTTTTAAACGTCTGTAACTATTGCTGTGTATAATTCTAGTGTAGTCTCTTTCAAATTCATCTCTTAAATCATTATTTCTTTTATATAATGGTGTTTCTCTTGTAATCATGTTTTCCCAATTTGGATTATTTGGTGTTGCTGCGTAATTTTCAAATTTTTTCATTTTTGTTCTCCTTAAAATTTATATAAATATTGTACTACAAAAAGCTATAAAAATCTACATAATTTATACAATTATTCTACTGCACATTCGTCATTGCAATATCTTATATATATGCACTTGCGAAAATCTTTTTCTTTTAAGTTGCTTGGGTTTGACTAATTAAAATTTGAATAGTATAATCTTTTTGGGAGGAAAAAAGAATGTTTAATTTAATAAAAGATGATTTTGATGAAAACATGGAAGATATAATGAATTCAATTAATAAAATTTTAGAAGAAGAAGAAAATAAAGAGAATAAAGATAAAAAATAGAAAAGGAAAATAAGATTATGAAATTAATATATATTATGGGAAAAAGTTCATCAGGAAAAGATACAATATACAAAATATTAAAAGAAAAATTAGATGTAAACACATATGTAATGTATACAACAAGACCAATGCGAGAAGAAGAAATTAATGGAGTGACTTATAATTTTATAAGTTCAGAAGAAATGCAAGATTATATTGATGGTAAAAAAGAATACAAAGTTATAGAATCACGAACATATCAAACAATACATGGACCATGGACATATACAACAATTGCTGATAATCAATTTAATTCAGATAAAGATATGTTAATGCTTGGAACGTTAGAATCATATGTAAAAGTAAAAGAAAATTTCGAAAATAGAGCAGATGTAAATTTAGTGCCTGTATATATAGAAGTACCTGATAATATTAGACTAAAAAGAGCTGTAGAAAGAGAAGAAAGACAAAAAGAACCAAAGTATGTTGAATTATGCAGAAGATTTATAGCTGATAGTAAAGATTTTTCAGAAGATAATTTACAAAAAGCAGGAATTCAAAAGAGATTTGAAAACTTAGATTTAGAGGAATGTGTTAATAAAATAATTGAACATATAAAAACAGAGGAAAAATGAGATTTA
>CAKPQY010000122.1 GCA_934179885.1 uncultured Clostridia bacterium | reverse complement strand
TAGTAATTCAATCAAATAATATAAAACTAATGCCAGTAAACCATTCATCAAGCTTAGATAGATTATTAGACTATATTCCAGATTTAATGGAAAGAACAAACAATATGATGAATAGAATTGTTAGTAATAAAAAGGAAGAAACAGAAAAAATTTTAAAAGAAATGCAAAAAAGAAATAACAAAGATATTAATAAAGTTGAAAATGAAGTAAAAGATATAAAAAAAGACGTAGATAACAAAAATATAGAAGAAAACAATCAGGATGATTAGAAAAATATTTACAAAATATCTTAAATAGTGTTTAAACATTATTTGGGGTATTTTTTTTTTGTCGAAAACTTCTATATATTCGACAAAACTTCTATTTTTTTGCTATTGGAAAATATTGGAAAAAGAATTATAATACATAAGAAAACTAAAGGACAAGTTTAAAGAAGTTTTAAAACAATTATACCTAAAGGAGGTAATGAGATTAAAATGGAATCTAAATTTTATGAAGAGGACAAGCTATTAGTTTTTAAAATTACAGATGAAATTGATGATTGTAATGTACAAAAGATAAGGAGGAGAGCAGATTATGAAATTGAAAGATATATGCCTAGAAAAGTTATATTTGATTTTGATAGTGTTACTTTCATGGATAGTAGCGGAATAGGGCTAATAATAGGAAGATACAAATTTACAAACATGCTTGGCGGAAAATTAGAAGTAGCAAATTTAACACAAAATGTAAAAAAAATATTTGAAATGAGCGGGATATTAAAATTAATACCTGTTACTGAAATTTAATAAGTTTGGCATAGAAGTAAATAGTCAAATAACCTAAATTACAAGGAGGACAAGCTATGAAAGAGCAAATTGAAAATGAAATGAAATTAGAATTTCTAAGTAAAGCGACAAATGAATCATTTGCAAGAATAACAGTTGCAGCCTTTGCGTCTCAATTAGACCCTACAATTGAAGAATTAGCAGATATAAAAACAGCAGTATCAGAAGCTGTTACAAATTGCATAATACATGCATATGAAAACAGACAAGGAATAATTAAAATAAATGCAAAGTTAAAAGAAAATCAAATAATAATTCAAATTTCTGATAATGGAAAAGGAATAGAAAATGTAGATATTGCAAAAGAACCATTATACACAACAAAACCTAATCTAGAAAGGTCAGGTATGGGATTTACAATAATGGAAAGTTTTATGGATAGTATGAAGGTAGAGTCAATAGTCGGACTTGGAACAAAAGTAACTCTAGTAAAAACAATAAAAAAACAAGAAGAACTGGAAGAAGAGAGCCTAAGTAGTTTTACAAAAGAATAAATAGGGGTAATGTATATGTATGAAAACGATATAAATTCAATAAAAAGAGCACAGCAGCGGAGATAAGTTCGAAATGGACAGACTTATTAGAGATAACAATGGTCTTATTTGGAGCATAGTAAAAAGATTTATGAACAGAGGATACGAAGTAGAAGACTTATACCAAATAGGATGCATGGGATTTATAAAATCAATAAAAAGATTTGATACAAACTTTGAAGTAAAGCTATCAACATATTCAGTACCATACATATTAGGTGAAATAAAAAGATTTATAAGAGATGATGGCCCAATTAAGGTTAGCAGAAGTATAAAAGAATTAAATGTAAAAATAAATGAGTTAAAAAAACAATATTTAATAAAAACAGGTAAAGAAATTACAATTGAAGAGATATGTAAAGAACTAAAAATAGAAAAAGAAGATGCGATAATAGCAATGGAATCTACAAATACAATAGAGTCAATAGAAGGAGCTGCTGGCTCAGAAAATAAGGATGGAAAGCAACTGACAATATTTGATAAAATTTCGACTGGGAAAGATGAAGAAGAAATTATTACTAATAAGATGCTTATTAATCAATTGATAAATGAGTTAGAAGATAGAGATAAGGAGATAATATTACTTAGATTTTTTAAAGAGAAAACTCAAACTGAGGTTGCAAAAATACTTGGGATAAGTCAAGTTCAAGTTTCGAGAATAGAGAGAAAAATATTAAATAATATGAGAATGAAATTGACTTCAGCATGAGGGACTTAGGGACGTTCCTCTTTTCCCCTTTTTCGAGGGATTTGAGGGCACTCCTTTTATTTAAGCATTAAAAATTTTAATATATAATAATTTATTTCATTCCTCGGTTTGTTACATGTCTTACAAATGTTAAGTTTAATTCAACGAGCCTCTCCTTGAAAACGCACCCTCATTGAATTAAACTAAAAATTTGTACAGACATTTTACTACACATTCGTCATTTCATAAATTATTATATATTAAAATTTTTAGTTAGTTAATATTAGAAATAAGGAGTGTTCCAAAATCTCTCGAAAAAGGAGAAAAAAGGAACGTCCCTAAATCCCTGAAGGAGGAGAGAACTTTGAAAAAATTTTTAATTTATTTATTATCTTTTATTTTAATATGTTTTGTAGTTCCAGCGATGCTTAGCAGAAGGACTGCTTCTACGGTAGCACAAGAAAATACGGGGGTTGAAGTACAGAAAAATCAGCAAAGTACAGAAAATGCAGAGAGTATAAGTAACCAAGATGAAACACAAAATTATGAATATAGTAAATATGGAACAATTACTTTATTACATAAAAAAACAGGGGAAACTGAACAAGTAAATGTAGATGATTATTTGTGTAATGTTGTGTCTGCTGAAATGCCAGCAGATTATGAAGTGGAGGCATTAAAAGCACAAGCAATTGTTGCAAGGACATATACTATATACAAGGTATTAAATAAAAAACATGATAACGCAGATATATGTGATGATTCAACATGTTGCCAAGCATGGATTTCTAAAGATGATAGATTAGCAAGATGGGAAGAAAGTAAAAGAGAGAGTAATTGGCAGAAGATATGCGACTGTGTAAATAGTACAAAAGGAAAAGTTATAACTTATGATAATCAGCCAATTAATGCATTTTTCCATTCTAATAGTGGTGGAATAACCGAAGTTCCTGTAAATGTGTGGGGTGGAACTGGATATCCGTACTTGCAAAGTGTGGAGACATCAGGTGAAGATGCATATACTCAATATTCATCAGAAGTTATTTTTACACAAGAAGAGTTAATAAATAAGTTGAAAGAAAAATATGATGATATATCAATTGATTTTTCAAATGATGATGATATTAAAATTTTAGAATATACTGAAAGTAGTAGAGTTAAAACTGTAAAATTTGGAAATCATGAGCTTTCAGGGGTTGAAACAAGAACGTTGTTGGGATTAAGGTCTACAAATTTTGAAATTATAAAAGATGGAAATAATATAAAATTTTCTGTAAAAGGTTATGGCCATGGTGTTGGTATGAGTCAAACTGGTGCTGATAGCATGGCAAAACAGGGAAGTACGGCAGAAGAGATTATTATGCATTTTTATACTGGAATAGAGATTAAAGATATTAATAATTTATAGGTATATTTTTGTAAAATCCGGAAATAATTGTAATAGAAACAAATTTTAAGGAGGATTTTATGAGAAGAGATGTAAGGAAGAGAAGTAATCAAGATGATGAATTAAATATGAAAATTATAAAATATTCAGGAATAGGAGTTGCTATTTTAGCAGTTATAGTATTTGGACTTTTAATATATAGTAAAAGCTTAAATGATGAAGTTAAAGAAGGAACTTTAACAAGTGAACAATTATCAAATATTTTAAATTGTACAAGTTCTTCATAAAATACAGAAA
>CAKPQY010000121.1 GCA_934179885.1 uncultured Clostridia bacterium | reverse complement strand
CATCATATGTTACCATTACTTCAGGCCAATGCACCATTGGTGCCATTATAAATTGAAATTCATGTTTTCCAGTTTTTATAGTTTGTCCCTCTTTTACAATTTTCACTTTGCTATCTACATCAAAATTGTAAAATTGTTTTAACATTCTTATTGTTTGATTATTGCATATAATTTTCATCTCTGGATATTTATATGTTAATTCTTCAATTAATGAACAATGGTCTGGTTCCATATGATTTATTATTAAATAATCTAAATCTTCACCATTTAATACATATTTGATATTTTCTAAAAATTGTCTTCCAACTGAATAATCAACTGTATCTAATAATACATTTTTCTCACCTTTTATTAAGTATGAGTTATATGCTATTCCCCTTGGAATAGGAAATAAATTTTCAAATAGTGTTAATCTTCTGTCTTCCGCTCCAACCCAATATAAATCTTCATTTATTTTTCTTACACAATTCATCTTTTAATTTCACCTATTCTTCTACTTTTTCAAACATATCTTTTCCAACTCCACAAAGTGGGCAAGTCCAGTCATCTGGTAAATCTGCAAATTTTACTCCTTCTACTTCTTCATCATAAACATATCCACATGCTATACATACATATTTCATAATAAATACCTCCTTAAATTTATTTTGTATCATTCTATCAAAATTTAATCATTACTGCAATACTTATTTTCATATTATGTAAAATAGCAACAACTAAGAAGTAAAAGATTTCAACAAGTGCCTATATATTAAGATATTGTAATGACGAATGTGCCGTTGAATAACTGTATAAATTATGTAACAAACCGAGGAATGAAAATATCTTAATATATATGCACTTGTTGAAATCTTTTACTCTCAAATTGTTACGCAAAATAAACAATACTTACTAAATAAATTGCATATGTTAATACAAACACAATTCCATTACTTCTAGTCATTTCATTTTTATTACCAATAAACGGAAACAACCCTAACATAATTGAACCCACTATTAAAAGTATTATATTACTATCATAGCTTTTAGAATAATTTATTGGAGTTAAAGCAGCTGATACACCTATTATTAGTAGTATATTAAATATTTGCGAACCTAAAATATTTCCTATTGCCATATCTGTCTCACCTTTTCTTGTTGCTGCAATAGATGTTATTAATTCTGGCAAACTTGTACTAAATGCCACAATTGTTAAGCTTATTAATTTTTCACTTATTCCTAGTATTTTTGCAATTTCTACGCTATTTTCAACTACCAAATCTCCACCTAACTTTAATCCTATTATTCCTACAATAATTCCAAATAGTGACTCCCATAATGGCGTTTTCTTATTTTCTTCTGTTCTTAATTCTAATATATTTTCTTCTTGGTCAAATTCTTCTCCCTTTTTTGCCATTATTAAATTGTAAATTATAAACAAAATGCAAAATGCTAATAATATTATTCCTTCTTCTCTTGTAATTGTATTTATTTGTTTTCCGCTTCCATTTATACATAAAAAGAACAATATTATTGTTGAAAATATATTAAATGGCATTTCAAATAATCTTGTCTCTTTTTTAAAAACAAGTGGTTTTATTATTGAGCATACTCCTAATATTAAAAACATATTTGCTATATTACTTCCTACTACATTTCCTATTGCTAAATCTGAATGTCCTTCTAATGCTGATGTTACACTTACTACTAATTCTGGCATTGATGTACCTATTGCTACTATTGTTAGTCCTATTACTATTTCTGGTATATGAAATCTTTTGGCAATTTCACTTGCTCCATCTACCAAAAAATCTGCTCCTTTTATTAATAATATAAATCCTATTATTATAAATATAATGTTTAAAAGCATCTTAAACCCTCTTCCTTTTTATTAATTTTTATTTTACGTGTTCGAAATTATACATTATTTAAATTATTTTATCAACTACTATTGTTTTAAATTTTTATTAAATCTTTTATTTTAGCATACTTACTATCTCCAATTCCACTCACCTTTTTAATATCTTCAATATTAATAAATTTTCCATTTTCTTTTCTATAATTAATTATCTTTATAGCTATAGATGGTCCTATTCCCGGTAATGTTTCTAATTCAGTTTGAGTTGCAGTATTTATATTAACTTTAGTATTTTGAGTTTTATTGTTAGTACTTTCTGTAGTTTTTGTCGTTGCACTTCCGCTTTCTTTAGATACATATATATTATCTTCTACTTCATTGTTATCACTATTCTTTGGTATATATATTTTCATCCCATCTTCTAGTACATATGCAAGATTTATATCTTTTATATTTGCATCTTCTGTTAATCCTCCTGCTTTTTCTATGCTATCAGCAATTCTGCTATTCTCATCTAGCTCATATATCCCTTCGTTTTTTACTGCTCCCGCAATATATATAACTATTTTTTCTTTGTCTCCTGTATTTAATATTTTATTTTCCGTTTCTTTATTTTCTTCATTTGTACTTAGTTCACTCACTATTGAGCTGCTTTCTAAATAATCATCTTCTTTTATAAATAAATAATATATTCCAATAGTGAATATTATAATTATTGATATAATAATTGTTTTTTTATTTAACTTTTTCATAGTTTTTCCTCCCTTTATTAATTATGAATTATTTGCCACAATTCACAGCCTATTAATATAGAAGAGTTCAAATTTGATAATATATAACAAAAATTATTTTGACGAATGCGATTGGAGAGTATCTTAAAAAATATTAAATTGAGTGTTTGAGGGGGCGCAAAGTCGGAGAGGCTCAAGCACTCAATTTTAGATTTTTTTAGAGCTCGTATTGAACCGAGGAAAAATAATTTTTTTATATATTATCAAATTTTAACAGCTTATTTTAAAACTACGAATTGTGACAAATTTTGTATTTTTATGTTGAAATTTTGTATAAGTAATTGAATTTTTTATTAAAATATTGTATATTAATCTATATATTTTTTATGGAGAGTTATAATGAGAATTAAGAAAATTTTAATAATTTTATTTATATTAATATTTAGTTTAAACATTTCTGTGAGTTATGGAATTTCAGACGCACCAGAAATTTCTGCTGGTGCTGCAATTTTATTAGATAGTGCAAGTGAAAAAATTATATATTCAAAAAATGAATCTGAAAAAATGTACCCTGCAAGTACAACAAAAATTCTTACAGCAATTTTAACAATTGAAAATTGTAATTTAAATGATGTAGTTACTGTACCTTATGAAGCTATTGCTTCAATTCCTTCTGGATATTCAGTTGCTGCTCTTCAACCCGGTGAACAACTTACTGTTGAGCAATTATTACAAGTTATGATGGTTCATTCTGCTAATGATGCTGCTAATGTACTTGCATATCATATTTCTGGTTCTATAGATGCTTTTTCTAATTTGATGAATAAAAAAGTTGAAGATTTAGGTCTTTCTAATACGCACTTTGTTAATCCTCATGGTCTGCATGCTGATAATCATTATAGCTCCGCCTATGATATGGCTATTATGGCCTCTAACTTAATAAGCCATGAAAAAATTTTACATTACACATCTATTTATGAAGATTATTTTAATAAGCCAGATGGTTCTAGGACATGGCTCGTTAATACCAACAAACTAGTTCGCTTCCTAGAAGGAGTAGACGGTTTATAAACTGGTTATACTAATGAAGCCGGTTATTGTTTAACTGCATCCGCTAAGAAAGGCAATGTTCGTTATATAACCGTTGTTATGGGCGAACCTTCCAGTGA
>CAKPQY010000120.1 GCA_934179885.1 uncultured Clostridia bacterium | reverse complement strand
TTTAAGAGGTGTAGCAGTAAATATAAATCAACTAGCAAGAGTAGCAAATAGTTATCAATATGTAGATGATAATAAATATTATCCACTTGCTAATAAAGTTAATAATATGATTGATGATTTACAAAAGTTTTATCTTACACCTACTAAAAAAGAATAGGAGAATTTATGGCAGTAACTAAATTTTTATCAAGAAAAACAAGACTAGATACAATAATTAAATATATTATGAATGGAGAAAAAACAGAAAAAATGATGTACGTATCAGGAGTAAATTGTAATCCTAATACTGCTGTTCAACAAATGCAAGATACAAAGAAAAGATATAATAAAGAAGGTGGAATTATATCATATCACTTAATACAATCTTTTGAAGGTAAAGAAGTATCTCCAGAGAAATGTCATGAACTTGGATTAAAATATGCAAAAGAATTATTTGGAGATGACTATGAATTTGTAGTTGCTACTCACTTGAATACCGATAATGTTCACAACCATATAGTTATAAATTCTGTCTCATTTAAAAGTGGAAATAAGTTTTATAGTAATAGAGAAACGAAAGATTTTATAAGAATAACATCTGATTTTATCTGCAAAGAGAATGGATTAAGTGTTTTATCAACTCCATGGAAATACAAAGGTTATTACAAGTTATATGCTAAAAATAATCCATATATGCAATTAGTAAAGAAAGATATAGATGATGCAATATCAAGTTCATATTCATATAAAGGTTTTAAAACAAGATTAGAAAATCAGGGATATTTTATTTCCTATAATGAAGAAACTGGACTTTTAGTTTCAAGAAACAACAGCTATAAAATTGTAAGACCACAAGAATTATTTGGAGATAACTATACTAAAGAGAAAATATTAAATAGAATTGAAAATAAGAATTATAACAAAATATATATTCCAAAGAAAAAGTACAAGATGACTATTGAAGAATATAATAAATTTAAACAAAAACAAAGAGAATATCAATTAGGAAAATTGCCGTTACTTTATGTTTTTATATGTATATTATTGAAAATTGACCCTTTGCCACAAAAAATTGAAATAAATAATCATAAAATTCCTATTACAAAAGAAATGAAAATAGTAATAAAACATTTGGAGAGCTTAAGTGAGCAAACTATTTTACTTACTGAAAATAAAATCAATAATCTAAATGAATTAAAAAGTTATAGGTATAATCAAGAAGAAAAATTAAGATTTTTAAAAGGTAAAAGAGAAAGTTTATGGAGAAAAAGAAGTAAAGAAACGAATCCAGAAATAAAAGATAAAATTACCCATGAAATTGATGATTTAAAGGTTTTGATTAAGAAAGTTAATAAAGATATTGTTAATTGCTTTGAGATTGAAAATAGAACTATTCTGCTCCAAAATCAACTTGAAATTGAAAAGACAAAAGATAAGGTTAAGGAAAAGAAGGATAAAATAAGAACAAAATAGTAAAATTTAAAAGTTAGCATTGCCTTTTATCGAGTACTGGTATGACATAAGTTTTCTGTTTGTAGAAGATAAAATAATTAGAGATTTTGAATTTGAAAAGTTATGTAAAATGTAGTATAATTAAATTAAGTATGGGGATTTCCTCGTATTTGCAGGTACTACTTACTATATAAACTTATTTAAGGAGGACTTACTATGAAAAAAGAAGTAATTATTGTACCGATGGACAAATGCCCTCTGGATGTGCTGGCAGAAATGAAAGAGCGGACAAGGGACGCTTGGATTTTCTTGCATAGCAATGCTGTTGAAAAATTACAGCACAGCGACGGTGTCTCCAGTGAAGAAGGAAGAAAGCAGGGAACTTTGGTTTTGACGTGGGAAGCTACGGAAGAATATCCTGAAACAAGAGTTGTCGTTGATGTCTGCGGATTGAATGCAGAATGGAAACCAATTATCGCTATTTCAGCTTCTGACATTGCTTTTAACCTTATGCCAATTGACCCTGAAGACATCTACTTCTTGAAGATGGCAGAATAATTTGTCTTGAATCAAGTCAGAGCATAATGTGTACTTCACATTGTGCTCTGGCTTTTCTCTCTATATATCTTTAATTTATACATCTATTTCTATCTAGTATCGTTATTTAAAATTTTTCTTGTTTCATTAATTTATTTACAATTTTCATTATGCCACTCTTCCATAGCACAGTTAATAATATGTCCCTCATAGCATTGCTCATTATAATTATAACTCAATAGTTTTTTATCATCATCTGTTAAATTGCATTGGACATCTCCATCAACTAGAATACATTGATTAGAACCCTTATTTGCTTTATTGCATAAATTAGATGCTTCGTTCACAACATCTCCCATCCACACTACATCATTTATAGAGCTACCTGAATAACCAGATTTAACCATCAATGCTCTTCCATATGCTAATCCAATTCCAATAGAGATAGTTTGTATATTCTTCTTTTTTAGTTTATAATTTAATATTTTTATCAATGAGTTGATTTTTGCAGAACAAGAAAACATTGCTTGAAGTTGTGATTTATATCTAGCATTAAATATAGCTGAAACACAATCTCCAACGATATTAATTTCCTTACAATCTTCAAAACTATTTATAACTGCTACTACTTCGGAAATATAACTCCTATATAATTTCGCTAGAGTTGGTCTCTTGTGTTCATCTGTTAAATCTGATGAATCTCTTATATCAACAAATAAAGCACCAACTTTTATGTAAAAGCCATTTGTAAAGGTTAATTTATCTCTACTTGGTATTTCTTCTAATTCTTCAAAATCTGTATTACTTGCATTTAATATATCATCTATTCTTTTTGAACTTTTTTCTACATCATAATTAATGTGATTTGTTTCCATAGTATACCTCCATTATATAATGTTAAATAATTCACATATACAAAAAATAATAAATGAACTAATCAACAGTTTTATACTATAATTATATAATTTAAACTTATAATCACATATTTTTGAATTTATGTATATTTGCGAATTTATATCATTTATTAATTGTCCTTTACTTTCTTTTTCACATTTTTCTTTATAACTAGAATAGTTCATACTTGCAATGCTACCAAAAAATAATAAAGAATTTGTTTTTAGTTTATGTTCTCTATAAACTTTGCTATCAATTCTTCCTATCAAGGCTAATAGCAGTAATATTAGACAAGATATAGCTGATAAATACATAGCAACTAACATAAATATTGAGATAACTTGTCCAAAATTTAATGTTATTATGTCTTTGATTGCAATATTTGAGACGTCCTTAAAAATATCAGGTATGCTTTTCGAAATTACAAATCCAATGAATACACCTACAAAAGCTAATATAAAGGATATTTTATTATCTATATTTGAAATCCAGAAATTTACTAACTCTAATTTTTTAAATGAATCTTCTTTTGTATCAGTGGTATTTCGTTCATACATTATTATTAACCTCCATTACATATTTTTCTATTTTTTCTAAATCCTCTTTGTATCTTTCTACATTTGTATTTTCGGCATGATTTTCTATTCTTTCGTTTATTGCATCTTTAAGTTTAAAAACAATATAATTTTGTTTTGCCCAAAGAATAGTATCTTTTTCAACATTTATCCAATAACCATTTTCTCTTGCCATAACAATCATTACATTATATGCTTCGTTATACATTCCAAAATAGTTATATATATAAATTAGGCTACAATCGAAGTCTCTTGTTATTTTATTTTTTGAATAATTAAGTTTTTCTCCTAATTCATATATTAT
>CAKPQY010000119.1 GCA_934179885.1 uncultured Clostridia bacterium | reverse complement strand
ATATATTTCGGACTAGAAACAAATGATACAATAGCTACAAATACAAAAAATAAACAAGAATATGATTACACAGATGAAAATAGTTTAGAATATACATCAACATATAATGGGCAAGCAGGTTTACAACTTGGATTTATAGATAGATTAATATTAGAAATAAAAAAAGGTGATTTAAAACTTGCATTTTCATCAGAAATAACAAGTGATAGCAAAATATTAATAAATAGAAATATTACAAAAAGAGCAAAAGAAGTTATACCATACTTGATATATGATGAAAATCCATATACAGTAGTAACAGAAGAAGGAAAAATTGTATGGGTACTAGATGCTTATACTGTTTCAAATAAATATCCATATTCACAATATACAACAATTGAACATGATGGCATAAAAGAAAAAATAAATTATATTAGAAATTCAGTAAAAGTAATAATCGACGCATATGATGGTACAATGAAATTCTATGTAACAGATAAAACAGACCCAATTGCTATGGCTTATAGAAATATATATTCAACAGTATTTGAAGACTTAGATGCAGAAATACCAGAGGATATAGCAGAACATTTTATTTATCCAGAATATTTATATAATGTACAAGCAGAACTTTTAAAAATATATCATAATGTAAAATCTGATATATTATATAGAACAGATGACTTATGGGATTTTGCTAAGTATAATAATACAATTATCACAAAATCTTCAGGGGCTATGTTAAAACCATATTACACAATGGTTGATAATGATGGTCAAAAAGAAATTGGATTAATACAAATTTATACACCAGCTTTAAAACAGAATTTAATTTCTTATCTAGTTGGTAAAACAGATGGAACTACAAATAAACTAAAATTATATAAATTTTCACAAGACAGTAATATTTTAGGACCAATGCAATTAGATAATCAAATTGAGCAAGATGAAATAATTTCTTCTAAAATAAAAGCATTAAATACAACAGGAACAAAGGTTACAAAGGATATGGTTGTAGTACCAATAAATAATACCTTGTTATATGTAGAATCAATTTATCAAACAATGCTAAATGAAGAATCAAAAATACCAATGCTTAAAAAAGTAGTTGTAGCTTCAGGAAACAAAGTTGCTATTGGAGATAATTTGGAAGAAACATTGAACAATTTATTGTCAAAAGAAGCTTCAAATATTGAACTTGAAAATACTGATGATATTGATGGTTTAATAGATGCAATAGTAAAGGCTAATAAAAATTTAACAGAGTCTACTGAAAATAATGACTGGGAACTTATGGGTTCAGATATTAAGAAAATACAGAGTTTGATTGATTCTTTAGAGAAGGAAAAAGCTAAGGAAGATAAGAAGAAACAACAAGGAAAAAATAATGTTGTAGAAAATTCTGTGAATGAAATAATTGATAATATAGTAGAATAAAAAAGAGGGATTAATGGAGACATAGGTTTCCAAATCCCTTTTTACTTTTAAACTAATTTATAAAATACTTTTTTACCTTTTTTCAAAATAGCATAACCATCTTTAAAATCATCATCAGAAAGAACATAAGAAATATCAGTAACTTTCTCATCATTCAAAGAAATACCACCTTGAGTAATCAAAGTTCTTGCTTGACCTTTTGATGGAGCAATACCAGTTAAGACAATTGCATCAACTATAGAAATATTTTTATTACCATTTAATTCAACAGTTGGTATATTATCTAAATTTCCACTACCACTAAATAGAGCATTAGAAGCTTCTTCAGCTTTTTTAGCTTCTTCTTCACCATGAACTAATTTAGTAATTTCAAATGCTGCAATTTTTTTAGTTTCATTTATTTTTTCATCTTTTAAAGAAGATAATTCTTTTATTTTGTCCATAGGCAAGAATGTTAATAATTTTAAAACATTTTCAACACTGTCATCTTCAATATTTCTCCAATATTGATAAAATTCATATGGAGAAGTTTTTGCAGAGTCTAACCATAAAGCACCTTTTTCAGTTTTACCCATTTTTTTACCTTCTTTTGTAGTAAGAAGTTTAAATGTTAAACCATAAGAATCATCTTTACCAATTTTTCTGATTAAATCAACACCACCAATGATGTTAGACCATTGGTCATTTCCACCCATTTCTAATTTACATCCATATGTTTCGTATAGATGTAAAAAGTCATAAGACTGCATAAGCATATAGCTCATTTCAAAAAATGTTAAACCTGTTTCCATTCTTTGCTTATAACATTCTGCTGCAAGCATTTTATTTACAGAGAAAAGACTTCCTATTTCTCTCATAAAATCAATAAATTTTAAATCTAAAAGCCAATCTGCATTATTAACAATAATAGCTGCATTTTCACCTTCAAAACTTACAAATCTTTCTATTTGTTTTTTTATACATTCAACATTATGGTCAATTTCTTCTCGAGAAAGCATTTTTCTCATATCAGTTTTTCCAGAAGGGTCACCAATTGTAGCAGTACCGCCACCAACCAATATAATAGGTTTATGACCACATTTTTGCATATGACTTGCAACCATTAAAGAAACAAAATGACCAACATGAAGACTATCAGCTGTTGGGTCTATTCCAATATAAAAAGGAACACTTTCTTTTCCAAAAAGTTCTTTTATTTCTTGAGGATGAGTCATTTGCTCAATATATCCTCTTTCTTCTAAAATATCAAATACATTTGTCATTTTTAAATTCATTCCCTTCGTTTCAATAATTATAAAATAAGAAACCGAAGATTTCTTATTTATACTTTTTATAATTGTATATTATTATTTCCATTATTTAAATCATTGTAATTTAAATATCTATTTATATTTTTTACACTTATTCCAGTTTCACTAGACAAAATATCTAAATTATTATTTATTCCATTTTCTGCAATATATGATTTAAATGTTTCAAACTCTAATGTATCCTTAGTTTTACATTTAGGACATACATCATCATTTGATATAAAAAAGTTTCCACATCTACTACATTTATTAAATTCCATAATAATTCCTCCCAATTATCTTTTCATATGTTTTCATTAGTGTGTATTGTATCACATTTTGTAGAAAATAGGAAGAGGAAAATAACAAAAAATATAAAAAATAGAATACTTATTCAGTAATCTAGATTTTTGAATAAGTTAATGGTATAATGTCAAAAATGTCCTTTTGGGACAGATCTTAAAATGATAATATATTTTGAAGGAGAAAATATGACAAGAACGAAGTTAAAAGATAGAATATTACCAACATATACTAAAGGTGAAGAAATATTTAATATGACATCACATATAGTAGGAGGAGCATTTGGAATAGTTGCATTAGTTTTATGCATTGTATTTTCAGCAATTCATCACAATGGATATGCAGTAGTAAGCTCTGTAATATATGGAATCACAATGATTCTTTTATATACGATGTCAAGTATATATCATGGACTAAAACCAGAAAGGAAAGCTAAAAAAGTTTTTCAAGTGTTAGACCATTGTTCAATATTTTTATTAATAGCAGGTTCATACACACCATTTTGCTTAGTTACATTTAGGGAATATAATACAGCATTAGGATGGACAATTTTTGGTATTATATGGGCTATGGCAATTTTAGGAATTGTATTAAATTCAATAGATATAAAAAAATATAAAGTGTTTTCAATGATAAGTTACTTAGGAATGGGCTGGTGTGTTATTTTTACAGTAAATTTATTACCGAAATTATTAGGAATTCCAGGGTTAGCATTGTTAGTTGCAGGTGGAGTAGCTTATACAATAGGAGCAATAGTATATGGATTTGGAAAAAAGAAAAAA
>CAKPQY010000118.1 GCA_934179885.1 uncultured Clostridia bacterium | reverse complement strand
TTTGGTGACCCCTACGGGAATCGAACCCATGATTCCACCTTGAGAGGGTGGCGTCTTAACCGCTTGACCAAGGGGCCTTGATTTAGCTTAAATATTTATATCATTTTTTCTTTATTTAGTCAAGCGATTTTTCTAATATTTCTTTAAGTCTATCATTTTGTTTTGTTAAATACAAATATCCTATTAAAGCTTCAAAAGCTGTTGCATACATATAATCTTGAACATTTGCATTTTTAGGTAAATGATGATTTTCTGCATTTCTGCCTCTTCTAACTACATCTTTTTCTTTTTCTGTAAGTTCTTCATATATTTTATTTAATGTTTCAGCCTGTGCTTTTGCTTTAACATGTTTTATGGCTTCTATATGTAGAGCATGTGGTTTTAATTTTGTTTCATTTACCAATTTTGTTCTTATATATAATTCATATACACAGTCTCCAACATAAGCCCATGTTAATGGCGGCATTAAATTTACTTCTTGTTCATCTTTTTTTAATTCAATAAAATTATCCAATTTTTTCCTCCATGTCCCAAAAAGAACCGTCCCTTTTGGGACATTCAATTGTTATCTTCCCTAATTTTCCATTTTTAAATTCATCTAATATTAATCTTGCTGTCTTTTCTTCGTCAACTCTACCGCCAGACATTATGCAGCCTCTGTTTTTTCCTATTTCAAGCATTATTTCATATATATTGTTATTTTCTGGCTGGTCTTGAGCTAAAGTTTCTTCTATGTATTTTTCGTCTAGCTTATATCTTTCGCATAAATTTTTTCTATAATTTTCTAATAAGAATTTTGTTAATTGATATGCTATTTCTAATTTATCTAATATTTCTTCTTTTATAGTTCCAGTAAAGCATAAGTTTAAAGCAACTTCTTCACTTTCGAATTTTGGCCATAATACTCCTGGTGTATCTAATAATTCTATTTTTTCATTTATTCTAATCCATTGTTTTTGTTTTGTAACACCTGGTTTATTACCAACTCCAGCTGTTGTTCTTTTGGCAATTCTGTTTATAAATGATGATTTTCCTACATTTGGTATTCCTAGTATCATTGCTCTTATTTTTCTTCCTGTTCTTCCTTTTTCAGCTTGAGCGTCTAAATCTACTTGCATTATTTTTTCTATTTCTCTAATACATTGGTCTATTCCTCTTCCAGAATTTGAGTCTACTAGTACAGCTGGTATGTTTTTCTTTTTGAAGTATTCTACCCATAGTTTGTTTTGTTTGTCGTCTGATAAGTCGCATTTGTTTAATACTATTATTTTCTTTTTGTTTTTTGTTATTTCTGCTATGTTAGGGTTTTGGCTTGATATTGGTATTCTTGCGTCTAGTAGTTCTATTACTATGTCTATTAGTTTTAGGTCTTGTATTATTTGTTTTTTGGTTTTTGCCATATGGCCTGGATACCAATTTATATTTGTTTTATTTTCATTATTCATTAGTCGTACCTCCTTTATCATTAATAGCATACTGTGGCAAATTAGAAGGTATTGCACATTTATCTGTTGGAATTCCCTTTGTATCTAAAATTTTCATAAGCGCAACGCTTAATGCTGCATTTTGCATAACTCTTTTTCTCATTTCTATTATTGCATGTGGGTTGTTTACATCTATATCGTCAATTTTTTGAATACGTTTTCTAAACATTCTTCTCCATTCCTCAATATTCCACTGTCCATTATATTCTCCCCATAAATATTCTTCAAGTTTTCTTGAAGCAATTATAACTTCTTTAATTTGTTTTTCCTCATCGGTAAATATTTTTTTATTCATTTTTACTACCATCACTTTCTTCCAAATAATCCATTTTTGAATTCTTAATAGTTCTTTATCTTGCTACTATAACTCGCGGCATCTATTTTTAATTCTTGATTTCTTGCTGAAATTACTTCAATATTACTTCCATAATATTTATGTACAAAGTATTCTTTTGCTTTTAGATGGAAAGAAAACTTCATTCCAGATACACAATATATTTTAACATTTTTTTCTCTTAGAAGACTTATAAGTTTAAATATTGAGTTTGATATATTTTTAGCACTTAAAATTATATTACATTGTTCTATAATTGTTTTTGTCAGCTCTATCATCTAATTTTCTATCAAATTCTTCATTTTTATAAAACCAATCTGTTTTTTTATCTGTAGGATTTTCTTTTCTATTCTTATCTAACAATAAATCTATTAAAACTGCTAATGGTAAAATTATTCCTAATATAGAAAACATTAATTGTGTGTTTTGTGCTAAAGTTAATGTTTCATTGTTTGATATTATATTTAATTTATTTGTTATATCCCCTCCAAAATAAATTGCATGTAATACAAGGTATAACAAGCTTCCTACTAATTTTCTTTTTACTATTAACACTAAGCATAATAAAGTTGCAAATAATATTGCAATTTCAAATGTTTCATTCATTGGTACCATTCCCATAAAGTCTTTTCCCATTTGTGACATTATTGTAACTGCTATTCTTACTATCCAGAATACTATCATAAACATTACTAATAAATATGTTGAAAATTTTTTCATAACTTCCTCCTTTGTTTTGTTCAAAAAATATTATATTATTATTTTTGCAATTTTTAATTTCTGTAAAAAAGGGGCGTCACTTTTGACACCCCCCTAACTCCACTTTTATTTCTTATTAGTCAACAAAATCAAAATCATCTTTAAATTTTTCTTTGAATATTTCGAATACTTTGTTTAATGTATCTTCATCTTCTACGCTTACATATGATTCTTCTTCTGATTCTTCGTCATCACTGTCTTCTACTTTTAGTATTACTACTTCTCCTTCATCTTCTTCTCCTTCTTCTGTTACAGGTAATAATACTACATATTCCTCATCATCTAATTCTATTAAATCTAAGAATTCAAATTTTACTTCGTTTCCATCTTCGTCATTTAATATTACTATGTTATCTAATTCTTCTCCTTCATAATTTTCATCCATAATTAATTTTCTCCCTTCACATTTTATCATAAATTTTTTTATGAATTATTTTATATTTAAATAAATTAAATATCGTAATTATGATACCGTATTTTCTAATTTTTTGCAATAATTTTTTTAAATTTATTTATTCTTATTTATATAAGTTTCTAAAATATACACTGCAGATATAGTATCTACAATATCACGTTTTTTATTCTTATTGATATCTAAAAAATTCATTGTTTTATGTGCTGCAACTGTTGTTAATCTTTCATCTACAGTTTCAATTAATATTTTATTGTATTTGCATTTTAGTTTATGTATGAATTGTTCTGTGATTTCTGCTCTAACTGTTTTTTCACCTTTTAAATTTAATGGCATTCCGACAACTATTGTATCTATTTCATATTCAGATAAAATTTCGTCTAGTCTTTTTAATACAATTTTATCTGAACCTTTTCTTTGTATTGTTTCTAATCCTTGTGCTGTTATATTTAGTGGGTCTGTAATTGCTACTCCAACTCTTGCATCTCCATAATCTATTCCTAATTTTCTCATCATTAATCCTCTAAATCTAAGCCTATATAAGTCTTAACCATTTTTTCTAATAATTCGTCTCTTTCTATTGTTCTTATTTTATTTCTTGCATCCTTGTAGCTTGTTATATATGTAGGATCTCCTGACAAAATATATCCTACTATTTGGTTTATAGGGTTATATCCTTTTTCTGTTAAAGCTTCATATACTTCTTTTAAGATTTCTTTTGTCTTTGTGTTTTCTTCTCTTTCTACTTGAAAGCTCATTGTTTTGTCAAAATCCATATTTACCTCCTTTTCTTTAGATGTTAGAGGTCAGAGG
>CAKPQY010000117.1 GCA_934179885.1 uncultured Clostridia bacterium | reverse complement strand
GACATACACCATTCTTTAATGGATACAGACCACAATTCTACTTCAGAACAACAGACGTTACAGGTGTTATCGAATTAGCAGCTGGAACAGAAATGGTTATGCCAGGAGATAACGTTTCAATGACTATCGAGTTAATTACTCCAATAGCTATTGAAAAAGGACTAAGATTCGCTATCCGTGAAGGTGGTAGAACAGTAGGTTCAGGTGTTGTTGCTGACATCATCGAATAATATTGATTTTAAATAGAGAGGGGCTTAGGCTTTTCTCTATTTTTTTTGTAAAACTATTGCTTTTTTAGTAAAACAATAATAAAATATGTATATTAAAAATAAAATATATAAAAACAATTTGGAGGAAAGAATCGTGAAAATAATATTAGACGCAATGGGTGGAGATAATGGACCAGATGCAAATATTAAAGGTGCAGTAAATGCAATAAATAAAGTAAAAGCAGAAGTAATATTAGTAGGAAAAGAAGATGTTATAAGAAGTAAGGTAAAGGAATTTTATGGTAAAGAATTAGAAGAAATTTCTGATAGACTTAAAATTCAAAATGCAACAGAAACAATTGAAATTGAAGATAAGCCTACTGAAGCGATAAAACATAAAAAAGATTCATCAATGGTAGTTGGATTTAATATGTTAAAGCAAGATGAAGGAGATGTATTTATTTCAGCAGGAAATTCAGGAGCATTACTTGCAGGAGCAACTTTATTAGTTGGAAGAATTAAAGGAATAGATAGACCAGCATTGGCAGGAATTTTACCAGCATATAAAAGTCAATTATTATTAATGGACTGTGGTTCAAATACAAATTGTAAGCCTATAAATTTATTACAATTTGCACAAATGGCTACAATATATTTAAGAAATACATTTGAAATTGAAAAACCAGCAATAGGACTTTTAAATATAGGAACAGAAGAAACTAAAGGAAATGAATTAGTTAAGGAAAGTTATCAATTATTAAAAGAAAAATCTGAAGAGTTGGGAATAAATTTTGTTGGAAATGTAGAAGGAAGAGATGCTTTTTCTGGCAAAATAGATGCAATTGTAACAGATGGCTTTACTGGAAATGTATTTTTGAAAACAACAGAAGGTTTAGGAAAATTTGTTAAAAAATCTTTGAAAGAAAGTTTAATGAAAAATCTATTTTCAAAAATTGCTACTGTTCCAGCACTTCCAGGAATTAATAGATTTTCAAAAGTTATGGATTATAAACAATATGGTGGAGCTCTATTTTTAGGAGTTAAAAAACCTGTTGTAAAAGCACATGGAAGTAGTGATGAAAAATTATTTGAGTATACAATTATTCAAGCAGAAAAATTTGTTGAAAATAAAGCAGTAGATAAGATGATAGAAGCATTTAATAAATAAATATCATTGCTATAATATATTCAAAATGTTAATATATCACTAATTTAGAATAATATTTATTATAAAACTAACTGAACGAGTAGTATAAAATTAAAATAATTAGTAAATATACTTGACAAATAGAATAACATATAATATAAAAGTATTATAGAATTTAGATATTACATATAATATGAAAACTTGAGAGGAGGTGAACTCGAAGTTATGAGTTCAGAAGAAATTTTAGAAAAGGTAAAAGCTATAATTGTTGAACAATTAGGTGTAGCAGATACAGCTGTAACAATGGAAGCATCTTTCATAGATGATTTAGGAGCTGATTCTTTAGATATAGTTGAATTAGTAATGGCTATTGAAGAAGAATTTGATATAGAAATTCCTGATAGTGATGCAGAAAAAGTTGTAACAGTAGGAGATGTAGTTGACTATATAAAAGAAAATGTTTAATTAGAAAAAGGGATTTGGGTTTAGCACTCAAAATCCTTTTTTTGTACTATAATAAAAGAAGAAAAAGAGGGATTTTGAGTGTTAGCCTCAAATCCCTCTTTATAGAATATTATTTAAAATATAAGAATAATTTTTTAAAATTTCAAATAGATACATATTCCAAGATTTATGCTTAATTTCATAAGAATTATAGATTTTATAATTAAAATCAAAATAATCTGAAATAGAAATATTAACAAATCCAATTTGAGAATTAGATGCAATTGGAGCTTCAAAAAGTAGAGGACAATATATGTTAATATTTATAGAGTCAATTAAATCTCTTCTAACTGGTATAATTGCTTTATCAATATTTTCAATTTCTAAGTTAATATTTTGCGTAATTCCCTTATTAATTGTAATTTTACTTAAATTTTCAGTTTCCCATTGTTCAAATTTATTTTCAATTAATTCTTGAATATTCACAGGTTCAAAATTATCAAAAATATAATTAATTAATTTGATACTATCTTGAGTTCTAAATTTTTTAGTATCTGCACCTAAAACCACACAAATAATATCCATATCATTTCTTTTGCAGGATGTTACTAAACATCTATTAGCACCATTTGTAAAGCCCGTTTTGATACCATATACACCATTTAAATTTCCTAACAATTCATTTGTATTAGATATTTGTTTTGGAGTTCCATTGATAGTAATGGTATATTCTTTAGTTCCTACAATTTGTGAAAATATTGTATTATTTAATGCATAATTGGATAAAATAGCTAGTTCATAAGCCGTAGTACAATGTTCATCTGAATCTAATCCATGAGGCGTTTCAAAATGTGTGCTTCTAAGCCCTAACTCAGAAGCTTTTTTATTCATTAGTTCAGCAAAACCTTCTATACTGCCACCTGCATATTCTGCAAGTGCAACAGCTGTATCATTTCCAGAACGAAGCATCAAGCCATATAATAAATCTTTAATTGTGATTTTGTCTCCAGTTTTTAATCCTAATCTTGAACCACCTGTTCCAGCAGCTTTTTTTGATATTTCTATTGTTTCATCTAAATTACAATTTTCTATAATTATTGTTGCGGTCATTATTTTTGTTGTTGAAGCCATTTTTCTTTTTTGATTTTCATTTTTTCCATAAAGAATAGTGCTTGTATTTCTATCTATAACAACACATGCACGAGAATTTGTATCAGGAGTTTTTATTTGCTTTCTACAAGTATCAGAAGATACTATTTCAGCATTAACATCAATAACTTCATTATCTATATCATCACCAAAGGAGAAAGTTGATAATCCAAAGGATAGTATAGAAAATAAAATGAGTATTTTATAAAAAAATTTTTTCATAGTACACCTCGTATTCATTCTATAGAATATATGATTTTTATTGTAATAATATTAATAATTATTAAACTATACGGAAATAAATGAAAACATATCTATTTTACATAAATCCTTGATTTTGTAACAAAAATGTAATATAATTGTAATATGGGTGCGAAAAAACATCCTGTTGGATAAAACAAACTTCCGTAAGCAATTATTAAATGAAAAAAATATACAATAAAAAAGGGCTTGGATACCTATTGACTTCAATAAATTAATGAAATAAAATATATGTAATGTTATTTATAAAAAGGAGAAGATTTTATTATGAGTAAGAAAAAAATAACTTTATTAGTAATAAGTATTATTTTTGCTATTATACTTATGACAATTCCAAATAGGGCAAGTGCTGTAACAACACTTACAACACCATTATACTTTGGAATAAATGAATATAGAAAGGGAACAATTCCAGAAGATATGGCATATGCGATAAATAATCCATATGACAATGGTTCAACAACTGATTCTATAGTTGGAACAAAAATATGGCAAATTGTTAAATATAATAGTAGTTCAGATTTAAATTATGTTACAGGAAATTATTATTGTATACGAGCAGGAGTTGGTTTTTCAGATACAAATAAAAAAGCGGAATATAATATTTCTTATGATTTTAAAACAGAAAAAACTGCAATAGCAGCTTCTGGAAATCCGGTATTACAA
>CAKPQY010000116.1 GCA_934179885.1 uncultured Clostridia bacterium | reverse complement strand
ATATTAATGTGGCTTGGAGATGAAATAACAAATAAAGGTATAGGAAATGGAATTTCAATGATTATCTTTATTGGTATAATTTCAGGATTACCAAGTTTTGCAGTAACACTATGGAATTTAATATTCTCAAGTACAGGATTTAGTACAACAGGATTATTAATGGCAATAGGAATATTAATAGGTGCTATAATATTAATAGCAGGAGTTGTATTTATACAACAAGCTGAAAGAAGAGTACCTGTACAATATTCTAAAAAAGTAGTTGGAAGAAAAATGGTAGGAGCACAAAATACACATATACCATTAAAATTAGCTATGGCAGGAGTAATGCCAATAATATTTGCATCATCATTTTTAACATTCCCAGCAATGTTAATACAAATATTAAATGCAAATGCTACTACAGCTGCAGCAACTGGATTTTGGGCAGGACTTTATAAATTTTCAATAGCTACATCATCTTCAAGTGTAGGTATTGGATATAGTATAGCTAATGCAGTAGTATATTTAGTATTAATCATGGCATTTACATTTTTCTATACATATGCAACATTTAATCCAGCAGAAGTATCAAATAATATTAAACAAAATGGTGGATTTATACCAGGAATAAGAGCAGGAAAACCAACAACAGATTATTTATCATCAATAATATCAAAATTAACATGGTTTGGTGGATTCTTCTTAGCAGTAATAGCAATATTACCAATGCTTTTAAGATTCACAGGACTAAATATAGCATTTGGTGGTACATCAATATTAATCGTTGTAGGAGTAGCTCTAGAAACTGTACAACAATTAGAATCATTATTAGTAATGAGACACTATAAAGGATTCTTAGAATAGAAATATATAACATTGTGGGGAGGTATGCGTTTTTGCATATCACCCTATAATGATTTTTATAATGTTTACTAATAGAGGTTGGAGGTTGGAAGTTAGATTTTTCCACTTCACCAACATCCATTTCACTAAACTCTACTAAGTAAATATTATAAAGATTATTATAAACAATAGTCTAAATTATTTGAGGAGAGATGTATATAATGATAATTATTATGTTAGGAGCACCTGGAACCGGAAAAGGAACAGTTGCAGCGTTATTACAAGAAAAACTTGGAATTAAACAAGTATCAACAGGAGATATATTTAGAAAAAATATAAAAGAAGGTACAGAATTAGGAAAATTAGCTGATAAATATATATCAAAAGGAAATTTAGTACCAGATGATGTAACAGTAAAAGTAGTTGAAGATAGATTAAATGAGCCAGATGTAGAAAACGGAATTATATTAGATGGATTCCCAAGAACAGTAAAACAAGCAGAAGAATTAGATAGAATATTAGCAGAAAAAGGTAAAAAAGTAGATAAAGTAATAAATTTAACAACACCAGATGAAGAAATAGTAGAAAGAATTGTAAATAGACGTGTATGCTCAAACCAAGAATGTAAAGCAGTATATAATATAATTTTAAATCCACCAAAACAAGATGGAATATGTGACAAATGTGGTTCAGAATTAATAACAAGAAAAGATGATACAGAAGAAACAGTAAGAGCAAGACTAAAAAATTATCTTGAACAAACAAGTCCACTAGTTGAATATTACGAAAAACAAGGTAATTTATTAACAGAATTAGTAAGCAAATCAATAAATAAATTAGGAAAAGATGTAGCTGAAGAAGTAGCTAAAATTTTAAAATGAGACAAGTGGGGCATAACAAAAATGTCTCATAAAAATATCGAAGATTAATGAAAGATTGACAAAAATATGTCTCAAAAAAGGAGACGACTAAAATGGTAACAATAAAATCAAAAAGAGAAATAGAATTAATGAAAGAAGTTTGTAAAGTTGTTGCATTAACATATCAAGAATTAGAAAAAAAAATAAAACCAGGTATGACAACATGGGAATTAGATAAAATTGCAGAAAAAACAATGAGAAGTTTAGGAGCAATACCAGCACAAATTGGATATGATCCAGGAATAAGAGGAGTGCCTAAATTTCCGGCAGCAACTTGTATATCAGTAAATGATGAAGTTATACATGGAATACCTTCTAAAAATAGAATAATAAAAGAAGGTGATATAGTAAGTGTAGACACAGTAGCATTAAAGAATGGATTTAATGGAGATGCTGCAAGAACTTTTATAGTAGGAAAAACATCTAAAGAAAATCAAAGATTAGTTGATGTTACAAAACAAGCTTTTTTTGAAGGAATAAAATATGCAAAACCAGGAAATAGAATAGGTGACGTATGTCATGCAATAGGTGAATATGTACATTCACAAGGATTTTCAGTAGTCAGGGAATTCCAAGGTCATGGAATAGGAAAAGAAATGCATGAAGACCCAGGAATACCAAATTACGGAAAAGCAGGTAGAGGAATAAAATTAGAACCAGGGATGACTTTAGCTATTGAACCTATGGTAATTCAGGGAAAACCAAACATTTTAGAACTTGAAGATGGATGGACAATAATAACTGAAGATGGAAGCATGGCTGCACATTATGAAAATACAATTTTAATTACAGAAAAAGAGCCAGAAATATTGACAATACTTTAGAAATGTTGTATACTATAGTAGTTATTATTAAAATGGAAAAATTGTGAAAAAAGTAATAACAAATTGCTCTATAGGAGGGGATATTTTGGCAAAGGAAGATGTTATAGAAGTAGAAGGAACGGTAGTTGAAGCATTACCAAATACAAATTTTAAAGTTGAACTTGAAAATGGACATCAAATATTAGCTCATATTTCAGGAAAACTTAGAATGAACTATATAAAAATTCTACCAGGAGATAAAGTAAAAGTAGAACTTTCACCATATGACTTGAGTAAGGGTCGTATAACTTGGAGAGCAAAATAAAATTAAATGATTGTGTTATCACTTTAGTGATTACAAATCATTATATACAAAAATAAGTTTACTTATTTTTGTAATACATATAGAAAAAAGATTAACCCAAAAATATATAAAGCCCAAAAGGCTAATTAAATAGGAGGTGCAAAAACATGAAAGTAAGACCATCAGTAAAAAAAATATGTGACAAATGTAAAGTAATAAAAAGAAAAGGGGTAATTAGAGTTATCTGCGAAAACCCTAAACACAAACAAAGACAAGGATAATTTTAAACAAGTTTATAACACAAATAGGTAGCGGCTGTGAAGTATATAATAAATATACTAAACATATCAATTTGTGTTTATATATATGTCTTGAAAATATCTAAAGACCCAATAGCATGGGTGCATTTCACCTTTAGAGAAAATAAAGACAAACATTAAAAAATAATTTTGGAGGTGCAAAATAATATGGCTCGTATAGCAGGAGTAGATCTACCTAAAGAAAAAAGAGTAGAAATAGGACTTACATATATTTATGGAATAGGATTAACAAGCTCTCAAAAAATTCTAGCAAAAGCTGGTATAAATCCAGATACTAGAGTAAAAGACTTAACTGATGATGAAGTTAATAGCATAAGAAAAGTTATTGATGAATCATATATAGTTGAAGGTGATTTAAGAAGAGAAGTTGCTTTAAACATAAAAAGACTTACAGAAATAGGATGCTACAGAGGATTAAGACATAGAAAAGGTTTACCTGTAAGAGGACAAAGAACAAAAACAAATGCTAGAACAAGAAAAGGTCCTAGAAAATTGGTTAGCAAAAGCAAGAAATAAAATTTAAAATCGATTATAATCGGCATCTTGCACATTTTTATATCATTAACCAGACTTCAATGTACACAAAGTACATTATCAGCCTGTTTAATTCATAAAAATGCACAATATACCAATTCTAATCAATTTTTCAAAAATTATAGAGACATCATTTTATTAAAAATGAAGGAGGGAATTTTAGAAAATGGCTAATAATAAAACAAATAGAAAACCAGTAGCTAGAAGAAATAGAAAAAACATCGAAAAAGGTGCAGCTCATATTCATTCTAGT
>CAKPQY010000115.1 GCA_934179885.1 uncultured Clostridia bacterium | reverse complement strand
GGGTGAAACAAAAATTTATGCAAAAGATAATATACAAATAGATAATATGGACAATTTGGCAGAGATTTTAAAAACACAAGTATGTTTAGTTGATAAGGATATAAAAATCAGCTATAATAAAGTTTTAACAAAAGCAGAAGCGGAAATAAAAATAATGTATTTAACAGAAGATAACAGAATAAATACTGTTAATTATAAAATACCAGTTGTAGGTTTTATAGATATTCCAGATGTTTCTGAAGAAAATATATGTGATGTAAATTATGAAATAAGAAATATAATTATAAAACCAAACTCACAAGAGGAACATTCAATATATATTGAAATTGAAATAGGAGTTGCATGTTACGTATATGAAGAAAAACAAATGAATTTAATTCAAGACATGTACAGTCCTATGGAAAATATTGAATTTAACAAAAAGCAAATAATGGCGATAACAGATAAGCAAAATGTAACAAGCATTGAACAAATAAGAGAAAAAATTAATTTAAAGGATATTGATGGACTAAATCTAATTGATGTAGATATTATGCCATCAATTGCAAACGAAAGTAAAATTAACTCAAAAATTTTATATGAAGCAGAGCTGAACATGAAATTTATTTTTCAAAATTCTAGAACACAAATTATAACTAAAGATGCAAAAATCCCATTTGAATACACAATAGAAAATTTACAAAATGGTGAAAGCTTAAATACAAATAGCAATATAGAAGTTAAATCTCAAGATTTTATTATTCAAGATGGTGGAGATATCAACTGCAATGTAGATGTTCAAACAGATACAAATATGTATAGAACAGCAAATATAAATATGATTGATGAAATTCAAGAAAATGGAGATAGAGATGAACAAGATTACAGTATAGTAATTTATATTGTAAAAAAAGGAGATACTTTATGGAATATAGCTAAAGAATTTGGAAGTACAGTTGATGGAATTGCTAGAGTTAATGGAATTGAAAATAGAGATTTAATAATGCCTGGACAAAAATTGTATATTCCAAAATTTGAGAAAATTTCGGAGAAAACTTAAAGTAGTCTATTTTGAGGAGGGAATAAAATAAATTTTGAGTAAGATTTATTCTAGACCAAGAATTAGAATTCCTAAAATATTTTTAGCAAATATAGGAGATAAAAATCTTAAGAAAAAGCAAAAAATAACAAAAATTTTTATAATAATGATAATTGCATTTAGTACTGTAAAAATTGTATTAGATGCAATTTTGCCAATATTTGATACTCTTTGCAAAGATAAAGCAAAATCAATAGCTACAATAATATCAAATGAACAAGCAACAAATGTTATGAGAGAACATACTTATGATGAGCTATTTACCATTGAAAAAGATAATGATGGAAATGTTACTATGATAAAGTCAAATGTGTATGCTATAAATGAAATAATATCTGATGTCGCAGTAAAAATCCAAAATGAAATAGATGAAAAAGGAAGAGAAGATGTAGAAATTGCAATTCGGCAGTTTCACAGGATTTAAATTGCTATCAGGAAAAGGCCCAGGAGTACCTATAAAAATATCATCAATTGGAAATGTTGAAACAGACTTAAGAAGCGAATTTTCATCGCAAGGTATTAATCAAACATTGCATAGAGTTTATTTGCAAGTAGTGTGTAATGTTAGTGTTTTGACTCCATATGATAGTATTACTGAAACAATAACAAGTCAAGTTTTAATTGCAGAAAATGTAATTGTTGGAAAAATTCCAAATACTTACTATAATTTTGAAGGAACTGATACAAATAGTGCAATTGAAGTTATAGAATAAGTTCTCTTTTTTAATTGAAAAAATACTAGTTATATGATATAAAAATATGGGTGATAATTATGAAATTTGTAGTTCAAAGAGTGAAAAATGCACAAGTTGAGGTGGATAATAAAACAGTAGGAAAAATAGATAATGGATTTTTAGTTCTAATAGGTATAACACATACAGATACAAAAGAAACAGCAGATTATTTAGTAAAAAAGTTAATTAATTTAAGAATATTTAAAGATGAGAATGAAAAAATGAATTTAGCATTAAAAGATGTTAATGGTTCTATTCTTTTAGTATCTCAATTTACTTTATATGCAGACTGTTCAGGTGGAAATAGACCAGCTTTTACAGAAGCGGCAAAGCCAGAATTTGCAAATGAATTGTATGAATATATAATAAATGAGTGCAAGAATAAAGTTGATAAAGTGGAAACTGGTATTTTTGGGGCAGATATGAAAGTTAGTTTGTTAAATGATGGACCAGTAACTATAATTTTGGAAAAATAATATTTTGATATATCATATAAAAGTCGAGGCAGGATATTAATCCTGTCTCAAACTATGCTGATAATGGAAAAATAGAGTTGCCAGAAAAACCTATATTAATTCACTTTGTTTCAATTACAGCAGTTGCAATATTTTCATTAGCAAAAGTTTCAGGAGAAAATGTTATATATTGACGCTTATTTGTCAATAAATAGGGCAGATGATTAGTTGAAAATTATCTGCCCTTTATGATATAATCGAAAACAAAGAGCAATATGTTGTTAAAATTAAATTTTAACTTTTAACAAAATATAAATAAAAAGGATAAAGGAGAATATACACATGCTACACAAAATGAAATTAAATGAAGGACCATTTGAAAGAATAAAAAATGGAACGAAGACTATAGAATTTAGATTATATGATGAAAAAAGGCGACAAATAAAAATTGGAGACAAAATAGAATTTTCAAAATTACCAGAATTACAAGAAAAAATTGTAGTTGAAGTACTAGATATTTATAAGGATGAAACATTTGAAAATTTGTTTAGAAAAATTTATACAGACGAGGAAGAAATAAAGAAAAAAACTAAGTCAATGTGTCAATACTATTCGCATGAACAAGAAAAAGAATATGGTGTTATAGGAATAAAAATATTGTTATTAGAAAATAAATTTAGATATACCTATAACAAATTAGTTAGAGACAAAATACCTGAAAGTATTGACAGTGAACAAGGAAAAAAATGCAAGTATAAAATTCTTGATGATACAGAATATCTACAAGAATTAAATAAAAAAGTTTTAGAAGAAGCTAATGAATTCATAGAAGAGAACAGTATTGAAAAGCTTGGAGATTTAATGGAAGTTATAGAAACTATAATGAATTTAAAAGGTTACAATATAGAAGATGTCAAAGAAATTATGAAGATTAAAACAGAAAAGAAGGGAGCATTTAATAATAAAGTTTTCTTAGAATATATTGATGAAGAAAAAAGAAATTTCGAAGAAGAAAAGAAATTGAATAAAGATTTTAGAAAGTAATACTAAACGATTAAATAAAAAAATAAAAACAAGGAGATAGTAATAATGGATTTAAAAAGTATTCAAAAAGAAATATATCAAAACAAAGTGAATAAAGGGTTCAATGTAACAGATGTCAATAAAGAATTTTGTCTAACATATGGAGAGATGGCAGAAGCATATGAAGCATGGAGAAAACACAAAGATGATTTAGGGGAAGAACTAGCAGATGTTGCTATATATTTATTAGGTTTATCAGAAATTTTGGGTATAGATTTAGAAGATGAAATTCAAAAAAAGGTTTATAAAAATTCAAGAAGAGAATATAAAGTTATTGATGGTGTAAATACAAGAGTGAAAGAATTTGATGAAAAATCTGAAAGATAACCTCGCCCATAAATTACAATGTTGTAGGAGAGATGAAAATGTTTATAGAAAGAGTTAAAAATAAAGAAGATGCAATTAAATGTGATGAACTTTTAACAGCAACCAAACTAATTGAAGAAGCTAAAAAGTGGAGTAAAGAAATTGGAGCTAGAATATTTGAATTGAATGTCATATCAGAAATGTAAATGCATGTGAATCATATAGAAAAATAGGTTTTAAAGATTTCAAAAAGAAAATGAGATTAAAGCTATAACTATTTTATAGACAGATATATTGTTGTGGTATTGGTG
>CAKPQY010000114.1 GCA_934179885.1 uncultured Clostridia bacterium | reverse complement strand
TAACAATAGGTTCAAAAGAAGCGGCAGATGTAGCTGATAAAATTGGACAAGAGTTAAATAAAAAGGTAAAAGCACATATAAAAATAGATACAGGTTTTGGAAGATATGGCTTTGTATATAATAATAGAGATGAAATGATAAAGGTAATAAAATCTCTAAAAAATATAAAAATAGAAGGTACATTTACACATTTTTCAAATGCATATTATGATGATAAATATACAAAATTGCAATTTGATAGATTTATGAATTGTATCGAAGTATTAAAAATGAATGATATAGAAACAGGAATGCTACATGTATGCAACACATCAGCTTTTATAAAATTTCCTAATATGCACTTAAATGCTGTAAGAGTAGGTTCGGCGTTTACTGGAAGAATATCTTTTAAAAATTCAGTGGGATTAAGAAAAATAGGGTATTTAAAAGCAAATGTTGCAGAAATAAGAGAACTTCCAAAAGGATTTAATGTTGGATATTCAAATGTTTATACAACAAAAAAAGATACAAAGGTTGCAATAATTCCGTGTGGATATGCAGATGGTGTTAATGTTGAAACTGGAAGAGACATGTTTAGGGTAATTGATAAGATTAGATATATTGTAGGAGATTTTAAAAATATATTTAGAAAGCAACAATTATTTGTTAATATAAATGGACAAAGGTGCCCAATATTAGGAAGAGTGGGAACATACCATGTTACTGTTGATATAACAGGAAAAGATGTTAAAATAAATGATGAAGTAATTTTTAATGCAAACATAAAACATGTTGATAGTAATATTAGAAGGGAGTGGAAGTAAAAATGAAAAAAAATCCACAAAATATAGATAAAAATAATAATGAAAGAAAAGAAAAAGATGAAATGAAAAAAGGCTTTTTCAAAAAAGTATGGTATTCAATAGATAAAATTGAAAAATATTCAGAATTATCAGCAGAAGGTTTTTGGAGAACTATAAAATATTTGAGTATCTTGGTAATAATATTATCAATTATTTCATCAGTAATAACAGTATATAAAACAGGTTTAGAAATAAAAGATATTGCACAATATATAGAAGAGAATTCACCAGAGCTTACATATAATGATGGAACTTTACAGGTGGATTCAGAAAATCCTATAATAAACGATAGCTCAGATTTTGGTAAAGTGATTATTGATACAAAAACAGATAGTGAAGAACAAATTAATGAATATATTAATCAAGTAAGTGATGAAGAAAACGCAATAATTATATTAAAAGATAAGATTATACTTAAAGAAACAGGAATACAAGATATAGCAAATTATAATTATAAAGATTTATTTGAAGAAATGGGAATAACAGAATTTAATAAACAACAATTAGTTGAGTATTTAACAGGCTCTAGCATAATGACATTATATTTGAATTTATTTTTATCATTATTCGTATATGCTTTTATTGTCTACTGTATAAACATATTGATTTATATAATAACAATAAGTGTAGTAGGATATGTATCAACATTAATTTTAAAATTAAAAATAAGATATGTGGCAGTATTCAATATGGCAGTATATGCAATAACTTTACCAACAGTATTAGAAATGGTATATATAATAATAAATGCATTTTTTAGATATACAATTAGCTATTTTGACATAATGTATGTACTAGTGGCATCTATTTACATGATGGCAGCAATATTTATATTGAAGTCAGAATTTAATAAAAAACAAGGAGAAGTACAAAAAATAATTGAAGTAGAAAAAGAAGTAAAAGAAGAGATGGAAGAAAAGCAAAAAGAAGAAAACGAAAAAGAAAATAAAGAAAAAAATAAAGAGACAAGAAAAAAAGATAAAAAGAAAAAAGAAGAAACAAAAGATGATAATGAAAATGGAGAAGAACCACAAGGTTCAAATGCTTAAAAAAGAAGGGAAAGAAAATAAAATAGATGAATAACAATAAAAATGAAAAAAACAAAAAAAGTTTAATAATATCATCGATAATTTTAATTGCAATAATAATTATTTTATCTGGAGTAGCAATTTACTTTTTAACAAATAATAAAGACCAAGATGATAAAACACTAGCATACACAGATTTAATAAAAGAAATTTCATATGGTAATATAGAAAAAATAGAAATGACAGTTGGAAGTACTTCGGTAAAAGTAAAAATGAAAGATGTTGAAAAAGAAAAAACATCAATTGTTCCAAATACAGAAGCTTTTATAGAGTTAGTACAACAAAAAGTTGCAGAAGGAAATGAAATAGAATTAATACAAAAACCTAAAAATGCAATAACACAAATTTCAACAGCATTATTTAGTTTACTTCCTACAATAATTATGGTTGCATTATTTGTAATGATATTTAAAATGCAAGGCTTAGGAGAAAAAGGACAAGTATATGATGATACAGAAAGAAAAACTAAGATAAAATTCAAAGATGTTGCAGGTTTAGATGAAGAAAAAGAAGAATTAATAGAAATTGTTGATTTCTTGAAAAGACCAGAAAAATTTACTAAAATGGGAGCAAAAGTTCCAAGGGGAGTTCTATTATATGGAAAGCCAGGAACAGGAAAAACATTAATAGCAAAAGCACTAGCAGGTGAAGCTGATGTGCCATTTATATCAATGAGTGGATCAGAATTTATAGAAATGTTTGCAGGACTTGGAGCATCAAGAGTAAGAAAATTGTTTGATAAAGCTAGAAAATTAGCACCTTGTATAGTATTTATTGATGAAATAGATGCAATAGGAGCAAGAAGAACATCAAATAGTGGAGCAGAAACAGAAAATAATCAAACTCTAAATCAATTATTAGTAGAAATGGACGGATTTAGTTCAGAAGAAACAATTATAGTTTTAGCTGCAACAAACAGACCAGAAATGCTAGACAAGGCTTTATTAAGACCTGGTAGATTTGATAGACAAATAACTATACCAACTCCTGACTTAAAAGGTAGACTAGATATTTTAAAAATACACAGTGAAGATAAGAGATTATCAGATGATGTTAATCTAGAAAGTATAGCAGAAGATACAGCTGGATTTACAGGAGCTGAACTTGCAAATATTTTAAATGAAGCAGCTATTATTGCTACAATTAATGAACATGAAGAAATTGAAAATTCAGACATAGAAGAAGCGGTTAAAAAGGTTACTGTAGGATTAGAAAAACATAGTAGAGTTTATTCAGAAAAAGATAAAAAATTAACAGCATACCATGAAGCTGGACATGCAGTTGTTAGTAAATACTTGCCAACACAAACAGATGTAAAAGAAGTATCAATTATACCAAGAGGAGTTGCTGGTGGATATACAATGTATAAATCTGATGAATATAAATACTATATTTCTAAAACTGAAATGAAAGAAAAGTTAATTGCTTTATTAGGTGGTAGAGCGGCTGAAAAACTAGTTTTAGATGATATATCAACAGGTGCAAGCAATGATATTGAAGTCGCAACAAAAATTGCAAGAGAGATGGTTACAAAATATGGTATGAGTGATAATTTAGGACCAATTGATTTTCAAGGTAAGGAACAAAATGATATGTTTGTTTTTGGAGAGAATATTGGTGATAAGATAGGTGCAGAAGTAAAATTATTAATAGACGAAGCTTATAATGATGCTCAAAAATTATTAATTGAGCATAGAGATAAGTTGGATATTATTGCTCAAACTTTACTTGAAAAAGAAAAAATTAATGAGCAAGAATTTAAAAGGATATTTGAATAAAGAAAAAGCCAAAACAATAGAAGTTTTGGCTTTTGAGGTCAAATTATAGATCTGCTATGAATTTGACTAATTCAAGCAAATTCTTCGGATTGGTAAAATAAATCAAAGATTGATTGGCAATGTTACCGCCTAAATCAATAGCTTTTTTTAGAATTTCTTCACGGTGTGTAGCGATTGCGATTAAATTTTCAAAACAAATCCGAAAATTTTCTCCAAGGGTAGAGCTATTACCATAAATCCTTAATTCTAATTTGAACATAA
>CAKPQY010000113.1 GCA_934179885.1 uncultured Clostridia bacterium | reverse complement strand
AAGTGGGACAGTGCAAAATTGTCTCACTTTTTTTGTGATTCTTTGTCGAAATATGTAGGTATTATAAAAAATAGAAATTACTAATATTGTAATTTCTATTTTAAACTCTAATAAATAACAAACATAAAAATATATAAGCATATCTAAAGGCTTTTTTCTGACAAAATCGATTGAAAATTTCTTGATAAGATTCTGTTATTGCACAGTATTTATCAACTAAAGTTAAAATATAGCTTTCTATATATTTAGGAAAAGAAAAAAATGTTACAGGCCACATATGCTTTAAAATTATATCAGCCTCTTTATCATTTAATTTAAATAATTTTGAAGCGTTTTCATAAGCTGTTTTTGGATGTGTAAAAGCATGAAGACCTTTTCTATCATTTTGTCTTTTTCTCCAATCATACAAAAACAAATCATGCAACATTGCAGCTCTACTGCAAGAAATATAATCCAGTCCAAGTCTTTTGCAAACTTTATAACAGTAGTAAGAAGCAGTTAAGCAATGGTCAAAACATGTTGTTTCATAATGTTGTTTATAATTATTCATTTTTTGAACGGTTTCATTTTCTAATAAATCTTTAATTATATTTATAAATTCATTATCATTATAGATTTTATCTAATAAACTTTCCATAAGTCTCCTTTGTGTATAATAAAAATTTAAAAATCAAGTTAACTCTATATTTTATTTTAGTATATAATAGTATATGTGTCAATACTAAAGAAAACAGAAATTTCTATTTTTGTTTTAATTCTGGATTTGTTATAAATTCTTTATATAGAACATTAGGTACAATACCTAAAAAATTCATTAAGTTTATATCTGTCATTCTTTAGGAATATCTAACATTATTGTTTTCAAAAGTTTTTCTGTTGTTTATGGAAATATGTAAGAACATTTTTAAAATTTTTTACAATTTTAGATGACAAAAAAATTATTTTTGATATAATATAGTCATAATGAAAATAATGTGGTGTACTATGAAAAAATATAAATTTTTACTATTATCTTTGTTACTATTGATTATATTAATTATCGGAAATAAAGTATATGCCACTGATGAAGCAGAAACTAAAAAATTATTATATCAAGATATAACAATTAGTACTGATGGTTCTATAACTGTTAAAGAAGTTATGTGGCTGAATGGAGATTATAATGGAGCAAAAAGAGAAATCGAATTTAAAGATTATTCCTCTTACCCATTTACAGGAATATATAGTAACTTTTCGGGAGATGCAGACATTTATGATGCAACAGAAGTTTCGAATATAAAAGTATTTGATATTTCTCAATCTAATTTTAGGTCTATCAAAGATATAAATAATGTTGAAAAAGAATTTAAAGAAGTAAAGAGTGCATCTAAAGGTAAATATGGAGTTTACACTGTTGAAAATAACAGTTATGATTCAGAAGTTACAATATACTGTCCAGCTAAAAAGCGAAAAATTTTTTATTTAGAATATACAATAAAAGATGCTGTTGTAGTTCATAACGATGTTGCTGAATTATATTGGTGTTTTCTAGAAAATGACTCTCCTGAAACTATTTTAGATTATCAAGCAATAGTACATTTACCACAAGAAGATACTAATGTAATGGTTTGGTCACATGGCCCAGCTACTGGAAAATGTAGTATAGTTGATTATAAAACTTTGTCATTAACAGATACAAATATTGCTCCTTATAAATTTGAAACATTAAGAATTATGTTCGATAAGAAATTAGTACCACAAGCAAAAAAAACGTCTAATGTTAATGGTAGAGAATATATTATACAATATGAAAATGCAATGGCTAATCCAGATACTGCATCTGAAGAGACTAAAAAAATAGATATAGAAAATCAATTAAGTCAAATATTTTTAGAATTAAAGGAAGATCCTTATATTTTTAGATATAATAGAGCGAATGAATTATTAGATAAATTAACATGGAATGATACATTAAAACAAGAGTACAAAGAAACTTTGAATAGTATGAAAGAAGCAGTTAATCAAAATTGGAAAGAATCTGTTGAATGGAAATATGATTTTATGATAGAGTATAATCATATTTCTCAATCCGAAATTAATTCTTTAATAAAAAAAATTGATGAAGGATTTGATGAGGAAGCAAAAGCTGAATATTATGCAAAAGCTAATGATTTACAAAGTCAATTAAATGCAAGGAATCTTGCTATTAAACAAAATATATTAAAAGCTGTTGTAATCTTGTATTATATTTTAGGAATAATTTCTATATTAGTATTATTAAAATTATTCTTTGAAAGAAAATGTTACTATAAAAAATATTATCGTGATTTTCCAAGCGAAGATAACGCATATATAGTTGATTATTTAATGAATAAAAAAGTTACAACAAAGACTTTTCTGGTAACAATATTAAATTTAATTTCAAAGAAGGAAATCTTATTAGAAAGAAATCAAAACATTGAAGATGAATTCATTTTCATATTACCAGAAAAACAAAAACAAAGAACTATGGTAGAAAATATAGTTATAGAAACATTATTTAAGGTAATTGGTAAAGATAATAAGTGTTCTTTAAATGAATTGAAAAATTATGGAACTGATAGTTCATCTTCCAATGCTTTGATAAAAGCATTTAACAAATTTGAAAAAAATGTAGAGAAAGAAATTAAATACAAAGAATACTTTAAACAAAGTGATAAATTCACTAAAATATTGAAAAAATCAATTATTGTAATAGGATCAATTAGTTTTATTTTAGGTTTTTTTATAAATGGAAACGGATATATAAGTGTTTTTAATTATTATATTGCAACTATGCTATTAAGTTTCGTTTATTATCAAATATTATCTAAAGATAAGGGTAGAACTAAAAAAGGAAGATATGAATATTCTAAATGGTTAGCTCATAAGAGATTTTTAAAAGATTTTGGAAGATTTCAAACAAAAAACTTACCAGAAATTATCTTATGGGATAGATATTTTGTAACAGCAACTATTTTGGGATGTTCTAAGCAAGTATTAAAACAGATGAAAATATCAATAATAGATTATGAAGAACTTGAAGAAATACAATCAATGTTATTCCAATATATGCAATACCAAAATATGAGAGGATTAGAACATACCATACATTCATTAATACATACTGCTAAATCACATTCAACGATTGGTGTATCCTCATCTAGTAGTGGAGGTAGCTACCATTCATCAGGTGATGGATTTGGTGGTGGATCATCATCAGGTGGTTCTGGTGGTGGAGGAGGCGGCTGGAGTCGTTTCTAATGATTCAGATAATACACCTGACAATGTAGATAAAAAAATAAAAGTGTAGAGAAATTTCTACACTTTTTATTTTTTAAAAATTCATATATTTTACTTTTTTATATGTAATAAATCCTATAACAGATATTAATATTATTGCACATGTAATTATAAAAGTTGAACTTCCAGTCTGTGGCAATTTATCTTTAGCTATTGTATCATCTTTTTTAGGTGTTTCCTCTTTTGGAGTTTCTTCTTTCCCATTATCTGTAGGTGGTGTAACTGTCTTTTTAGTAACTGTTACTTTACAAGTAGCAGTATGATTTCCCTCTCTAGTTGTAACTGTTATATTAGCTGTTCCTTCAGAAATTGCTATTACTTTCCTATTTTCTACTTTTGCTACTTTTTCATTATCACTTGACCAAGTTAAAGTTTTATTTGTTGCTTCAGAAGGTGTAATTGTAGCAATTAAATTATAACTATCTCCTTCTGTTATATTTAATTCTGTTTTATTTAAACTTATATTTTTAATTGCAATTTCTTCATTATTTTCTATATCATTGCTATATTTTATTACTTTACTCGTGTTAGTTGTAAGATTAGTTTCTATAATTATAAAATTATTATCTTTACAAGTAATAGAACTATATTGCACATCATCTTCTGGTGACGAACTTTTAGTCAAAATACTATTTCCTTTTGAATCATATTCTATTAGTATTCCATGTTGAATTTGAGCAACACTATATGTTTCACCAACTGCTAT
>CAKPQY010000112.1 GCA_934179885.1 uncultured Clostridia bacterium | reverse complement strand
ATTATAGTCTGGGTAACTTACCATAGCTAGTACTTCTCCAGTTTTTACATTCATAACTACACATGATCCACCTTTAGCATCATATGCTTTTCCAAATCCACCGCTTTTTATTTTTTCTATATTATTTTCTAATGCTTCTTCTGCTATTTTTTGAAGTTGAGAATCTATTGTAAGAACAACATTAGATCCGGCCAACTGCTTCCTCTGTAATTGCCTCTGCTGTTATAGTTCCATCAACTGCCATGTCTATTTGTTTTGTTCCTTTTGTACCTCTTAAATATTCTTCAAAAAGTTTCTCAATTCCAGTCTTTCCTATAAGATCATTTTGACTATATTCATCTTTTCTACTTTGATATTCTTCATCACTTATTTTTGAAGCATATCCTAAAATATGAGAAGCTAAAGTTCCTTCTGTATATTGTCTTACCGGTTGTACTGAAATATTTATACCAGGAAATTCATCTCCACTTTCTGAAAATTCAGCAACCGCTTCTCTTGGTATATCTTTTGCAATTGTTAAAGACTTTGTACTACTATATCCTTCTTTTGCAATTGCATATCTAATCGCTATAGTTTTTCTTACTTCAGCTATATCTTCATTTTCTATTTTATATTTTTCTTTAAACTTATAAAACGCATCTTCTGCAGTAGTTTCTTCATCAATATTATTATTTTCTTTCCAATTTATTAAAGTATCTCCGGATACAGTGAATTCAAAGGGCTCTATTTTTATTGGAAACGAATCTGTATAATCAATATCATATTTTTCTAAAACATTAATAATTTTTAATATAGTATCATTTAAGGTTTTTGTATCTATTTTACTTTTATATAATTCTAGATTAAATTTTTGGTTAGAAGTAACTAAAATATTTCCAGACCTGTCAAGTATATCACCTCTTGCCGCTTCTAAAACACTTTCTCTTGTCAATCTTGTATTTGACTGTTCTCTATATTCCGCACCATGTATAATCTGAAGGTTAAATAATTGTATAATTAAAATTATTCCTATAAAATATGTAAAAATAGTTATAACATTATATCTAAAATTAATATTTTTCTTATTAATTCCTTTTGACAATTTTTCACCTTCTTTCAATAGTTTGTATAGTTTTATGTAAATATATTAACATTTTTAAATTCATATGCTAAAAATATCTAGTTAAAATTCTATTTCCTTTATATTCATTTTCTATATAATATCCAAATTTCTGCATTAAAGGATATATAATTATTGTAATTAAAATATTATAAATAACTTCTATTACAAGAATTTTTATAAAATTTAATATTTCAACATTTACAGAATATAAAATATAATTTATAAAGTATGATGTAACTTCAAAAATTACAGTTGTTCCAAATACCATAAACATTATTGTAATTCTACTATCTTTAGAAAAGTTTTTGTCAAAAAGAGTTGCTATAATTCCAACTAGAACTAAACTAAATAAATTTGGTCCTACTTTTTGTTCAAATATCAAATCTAAAAAAATACCAATTATAGAACCATATACAATACCCATACTTCTACTTCCAAATAATCCTATAAATAATACATAAATTACAAAAAGATTTGGCTTAACTCCGGCAATTGTAAACCAACTGAAAAAATTCGATTGGAGAAAATAAATTATAAAACCAATTACTATTAAAGCCAAGTTTATAAGAAACTTTTTCAATAATTTCACCTCATTTAATTATCCTTTATTACTAATACCGTATTTAACTTATTAAAGTCTACAGCTGTCTCTATCATAGCATATCTATCAGTAATATTTTGAGTAGAAATAATCCTTTTGACAGTTCCTACATGTATTCCCTTAGGATAAACTCCTCCTAATCCAGATGTATCAACGCTATCTCCTTGAACCAAATTTGCATCTGTTGGTATATACATAGCTTTTAATTCTGAATTACTATCTAATGTACCTTTGCAAACTATACTATCTTTATTTGTACTCATTAAGCAACTAATAGAACTTGATGTATCTATTATTGTTCTTACCTTTGCAGTATTATCAGTAACAGATATAATATGTCCTACTAACCCTTCATCAGCTATTACAGTCATATTTTCTTTTATTCCATCATTTTTTCCTATATTTATAACTATTGTTTTTGAATAATTACTTATATCTCTATCTATAATATATCCTGGTATAGTTTTATACTCACCATACTTTTCTGTTAATCCCAAATATTCTTTTAAAGTTTCATTTTCGGTTCTAATATTTTCAAGCTCCCTTAAAGACTGTTCCAATTGACTATTTTTATCTTTCAATTCTTGATTTTCAGCCTTTAAATTATTTATATCAGTAAAGAAAGTAGAATTTCCGCTAATTTTATTTTTTAAATATGTTAATCCATTTTGTACTGGCATAACTAATTTATTAGCAACATTTTCAAAGAAAGATGTATTAGCTTCTCTATTAGAAAATATGACTACTAAAATTAATATTATTATAGTTATGATAATTCCTAATAATCCGCTCTTTTTATTTCTATACATAAAATTCTCCTTTCTATATTTTTTAGATGCTAGTGAAGTGGATGTTGGTGAAATGGATGTTGGTGAAGTGGATATTTATGAATTGGATATTTGATTCCAACTTTCTACTTTCAACCTCTAACCTCCAACTTCCAACTTCTATTTTCTCTTTCTAGAATTAACAAGTACTGTTTTTAATATTTCTAAATCTTCCAAAGTTTTACCTGTACCTCTAACAACACAGTCTAATGGTTCTTCAGCAACATATACTGGCATACCTGTTTCAATGCTCAACAATTTATCAAGATTTTTAATTAATGCACCTCCACCAGCAAGTACAATTCCTTTTTCCATAATATCTGATGCAAGCTCTGGTGGTGTTTTTTCAAGAGTATTTTTTACAATATCAACAATTTTAGAAATTGATTCTTTCATAGCTTCTTCAACTTGTGCTGATGTTATTCTTTCATTTCTAGGTAATCCATCAGTTAAATCTCTTCCTCTTATTTCCATTGACATTTCTGTCATAAGTGGCATTGCACATCCTATTTGCATTTTTATTTGTTCTGCAGTAGTTTCACCTATTGCTAAATTCATTTCTCTTTTAACATAATTTACTATATCTTCATCAAGTTCATCTCCAGCAACTCTTAAAGAGTGGCTAACAACAATTCCACCTAATGAAATAACAGCAACTTCTGTTGTTCCTCCACCAATATCAACAATAATACTTCCACTTGGTTCAGCGACATCCAAAGAAGCTCCTATTGCAGCAGCCATAGGTTCTTCAATTAGATATACTTCTTTTGCCCCAGCTTGAATAACAGATTCTTCAACAGCTCTTTCTTCAACCTCTGTAATTCCTGATGGCACACCAACTACAACTCTTGGTTTTCCAATATTATATCTTTTTTCTACTTTTTCTATAATATTTTTTAGCATTAATTGAGTAGCTGTAAAATCAGCAATAACACCATCCTTCAATGGTCTAACTGCTTTTATTTGTTCTGGTGTTCTACCTAGCATTTCTTTTGCTTCATTTCCAGTAGCCATTATATTGCCTGTCCTTTTGTCAATTGCTACAACTGAAGGTTCTTTTAGAATTATACCTTTCCCTTTTAATGTTACTAAAATATTAGCTGTTCCTAAATCAATTCCAATATCCTTTGAACCAAATGTAAAAAATTTCATACACTTCACCCTTTCGCATCACTTCGTTTCGCTCATCGCCATCCAAAATTTTTTCAAAAATTTTGTCTGTCAAATCTAGAGCTTGTTCGTTCATTGTCATCCAAAAAATTTTTCAAATTTTTTGTCTGTCAAATCTTATTACTGTCCTTTTAAATTATTTTTTTCATTGTCTTTTTTCATTTTGTCCACTAACTTCTTAGTTTCTGTAAAAACACTTCTAAAACTTTTATTCCCAATTACTATATGATCTAATAACTCAATATAAAAAATCTTAGCCGCATTATCCAAGTTATCCGTAATTTGTATGTCTAGTTTACTCGGCGTTGGATCACCC
>CAKPQY010000111.1 GCA_934179885.1 uncultured Clostridia bacterium | reverse complement strand
GGGTGCGGACGCGCGGGAACTTTGCGATATAGTTCACATGGTTTCGTCGGGGAATACCCGCTTGGCGTTACCGTTGTTTACTATCGAAGATATGCTTAATATTAACACTAAATTATAAAAATGTTAAATTATTAGAGCAGAAAAGGAACAAAAATGGAAAATAAAAATGTATTGTTAGGAATGAGTGGAGGAGTTGATAGTAGTGTATCAGCCTTACTCCTAAAAGAACAAGGATATGATGTTGTGGGAACAACATTAGAACTATTTGCAGGAAGTAGTTGTTGCAACACAAATACATATATGGATGCAAAAAACGTATGTAATCAAATTGGAATACCACACTTTATATACAACTGCAAAGAAAAATTTAGAAAATGTGTAATAGATGACTTTATTGACTGTTATGCAAATTGCAAAACACCAAATCCATGTATAGAATGCAATAAATATATGAAATTTGGATTTATGTGGGAAAAAGCAAAAGAGCTAGGATGCAATTACATTGCAACAGGTCATTATGCAAAAACTGAATATAGTGAAGAATATGGTAGGTGGGTATTAAAAAAATCAAATGCCGGAAAAAAAGATCAGAGCTATGTTTTATGGAATATTCCAAAAGATTTAATAGAACATGTTCTATTTCCACTAGCAGATTTTGAAGAAAAAGAACAAATAAGAGAAATAGCAAGACAAAACAATTTAAAGGTTGCAAATAAACCAGATAGTGAAGATATTTGCTTTGTGCCAGATGGCAACTATAAAAAATTTTTAGAAAACAACTCTGAAATAAAACCTAAAAAAGGAAACATAGTAAATTCAAAAGGTGAGATATTGGGAAAACATACAGGTTTATATAATTACACAATAGGACAACGTAAAGGTCTTGGAATTTCTTATAAAGTGCCATTATTTGTTTTAGGGTTTAATCCTGCTAAAAATGAAGTAATTGTTGGAGAAGAAAAAGAATTATACAAAAAAGAAATTACAGTTACAGATATAAATTTATTATTAGTAGATGAAATCAAAGAGCCGATGGAAGTAGATGTAAAAACAAGATATTCATCAAAAGTTGCAAAGGCCAAAATAAGCCAAGAAGAAAATGATATAAAAGTAGTATTTGATGAACCACAAAGAGCAATAACTCCAGGACAATCAGCAGTATTTTATATTGGAGATATTGTACTTGGTGGAGGAAAAATAAATAAATAATTTATGAAAAACTTTTATTTTTAAACTGTTACAAAATAAAAAAGAAAGGAAATGATAGTATGAGAAAACTATTTACATCAGAAAGTGTAACAGAAGGGCATCCAGACAAATTATGTGATTATATATCAGATAGTGTTTTAGATGCATATTTAGCACAAGACAAAAATTCAAGAGTAGCATGCGAAACAGTAGCAGGAAAAGGAGAAATCTATATAACAGGAGAAATAACATCAACAGCTCAAGTAAATATCGAAGAAATAGCAAGACAAGCTATCAAAGAGATAGGATATGATGACGCAAATGTAGATATAGATTATAGAACATGCAAAATTACTGTAAATGTATCAAAACAATCTCCTGATATAGCATTAGGAGTTGACAAATCACTAGAAACAAAAGAAGGAGAGTTAAATTCAGAAGGAGCTGGAGACCAAGGAATAATGTTCGGATTTGCTTGTAATGAAACAAAAGAATTAATGCCATTACCAATATCTTTGGCACATAAATTAGCTAAAAGATTAACAGATGTTAGAAAACAAAATATAATTGATTATTTAAGACCAGATGGAAAAGTACAAGTAACAGTTGAATATGAAGATGAAAAACCGGTAAGAGTAGACACAATAGTTGTATCAACACAGCATAAAGCAGATGTGGATTTAGATCTACTAAAAAAAGATATAAAAGAAAAAGTTATAAAAGAAGTTGTTCCTGAAAAATTACTTGATGAAAAAACAAAATACTACATAAATCCAACAGGAAGATTTGTAATAGGTGGACCATTAGGAGATAGTGGATTAACAGGAAGAAAAATTATAGTAGATACTTATGGCGGATATGCAAGACATGGTGGAGGAGCTTTTTCAGGAAAAGATGCTACAAAGGTTGATAGGTCAGCAGCATATATGGCTAGATTTATTGCTAAAAATATTGTAGCAAATAATTTAGCAAAAAAATGTGAAATACAGTTTTCATATGCAATAGGAGTAGCAAAGCCAGTTTCTATATATGTTAATACATTTGGAACAAATACAATTCCAGAAGAAGAAATTGTTGAAAAAATTTATGATAAATTTGATTTAACTCCTAGAGGTATTATAAATTATTTGGAATTACAAAAGCCAATTTATAAATTAACAACAAATTATGGACATTTTGGTAAAGAAAATTTACCTTGGGAAAAAGTCATAACTTTATAAAAATGTGGAAAGGAAAGCTAAAATGCTAAATCAATTTTCAAGAACAGAATTATTAATAGGAAAAGAAGGAATAGAAAAATTAAAAAAAGCAAAAGTTGCAGTATTTGGAATTGGAGGAGTAGGCTCATTTGTAGTAGAAGGATTAGTAAGAGCTGGTATAGGAAATTTTGTATTAGTAGATAAAGACATTGTTGATATAACAAATTTAAATAGACAAATTATAGCAACAAGAAAAACAGTTGGGAAGCCAAAAGTAGAAGTTGCAAAAGAAAGAATATTAGAAATAAACCCAGATACAAATGTAGAGATACATCAAGAATTTTTTATGCCAGATAGTGAGGAAATATTAGATAATACAATTGATTATGTAGTAGATGCAGTAGATACAGTAACTGCTAAAATTGAATTAGTTATTAGAGCTAATAAATTAAATATTCCTATTATATCTAGTATGGGAACAGGAAATAAATTAGACCCAACTAAATTTGGAGTAACAGATATTTATAAAACCAGTGTATGCCCTTTAGCAAAAGTTATGAGAAAAGAATTAAAAAATAGAGGAATCAAAAAACTTAAAGTAGTTTATTCAAAAGAAGAACCTATTAAAACAAATATAATACAACAAAAGCCAATACCAGCAAGTATATCCTTTGTACCATCAGTTGCAGGATTAATTATAGCTGGAGAAGTAATAAAGGATATAATTTTATAGATATAACAGAGAGGAAGTATAAAAATATGGGAATAATTTTTGAAAGAAAAATCAATTATTATGAAACAGATAGAATGGGAGTAGTTCATCACTCAAATTATATTAGATTTTTAGAAGAAGCTAGATGTTATTGGCTAGAAAAAGCAGAAATGCCATTTGCACTTTTAGAAGAAAATGGAATAACAATTCCAGTATTGGGAGTAAACTGCAGTTACAAATATCATGTTACATTTGGTGACACAATATTGATTAATGTTTTTGCAAAAGAATATACTGGAGTTAGAATGACAGTTGGATATGAAGTAAGAGATAAAAAAACTGATAAGATAGTGCTCTTAGGAGAAACAAAACATTGCTTTACTGATAGAAATTTAAAACCAGTTAATTTGAAAAAATATGCTCCTGATTTTAGTAAAAAAATTGAAAATTTATTAAATACATAGCAATTATTTGTATTAACAGTGATACTTTGGGAGCAGAAAAATCAGCAGATTTAATTTGAAAAATTGTAAAGGATATGATATAATTTATATATAAAAATACACAGGAGGATTATGTATGTATAACGAGAAAGACCATCAAAGAAGACAACGGAGATTATTTGAAATAGTTCAATGCCTAAAGGAGGGAATGGATACAAACCAAATTGCTGAAGAGTTGGAAATATCCAGAAGAACAATCCAACGTGACGTAAAGTACATACGAGAAAATCAGAAAGGGTAAGTCAATATGACTTACCCCTTTATTTTGGAGCCTTAACTATACACGTATGCGAAATTAAGACTATAAGATTTGATTAAATCTCTCTGATAAATAAATTATATCATTTTCCTAGATATTTTCAAGGTGTTATTGAAAATTTTGTTTAAATATAGTATAATTTTTATGGTTTAAAAATT
>CAKPQY010000110.1 GCA_934179885.1 uncultured Clostridia bacterium | reverse complement strand
CAGCAATAGCGTTCAGAATATTTAGAGAAATATTAGAAAACAAATATGGAATAGAAGAAGCAAGAAGCAGAATATATGTAACAACAGACAAAGAAAAAGGAGCTTTAAAAACATTAGCAGATAATGAAGGTTATGAACAATTTGTCATTCCAGATAATGTAGGTGGAAGATACTCAGTTCTAACAGCAGTTGGATTACTACCAATAGCAACAGCCGGAATAGATATAGATAAATTAATGCAAGGAGCACAAAATGCACAAGAAAGATATAATGACCCTAACTTGAAATATAATGAATGTTATCAATATGCAGTGGCAAGAAATATATTATATAAATTGTACAAAAACACGGAAATACTAGTAAATTATGAACCTAAAATGCATTATTTTACAGAATGGTGGAAACAACTATATGGAGAAAGCGAAGGAAAAGACCAAAAAGGAATTTTTCCAGCAGGAGTTGATTTTACAACAGACTTACATTCAATGGGTCAATATATACAAGAAGGAAGAAGGAATCTATTTGAAACAGTTATTTCAATAGATAATCCAGCATCTGATATAACAATAAATAAAGATGAGGATAATTTAGATGGCTTAAACTATTTAGCAGGAAAATCACTAGACTATGTAAATAAAAAAGCAATGGAAGGAACAATAAAAGCACATGTTTCAGGAGATGTTCCTAATATAGTAATAAATATAGAAAAACTAGATGAAGAAAATATAGGAGAATTAATATATTTCTTTGAAAAAGCTTGCGCTATGTCAGGTATGATTTTAGGAGTTAATCCATTTAATCAACCAGGTGTAGAGGAATATAAAAAGAATATGTTTAAATTGCTAAAAAAACCTGGATATTAAAAGTGGGTCAGAAGGGACACCCCTTTTTGACACAAAATTAAATAAGAGGGAAGAAAATGATATTTAAAGAAGAATTTAAAATACACTTAAAAGATATAGGTAAAGAAAATTATATAAAAAATATAGGAATATTAGAAATGCTTGAAAATATTGGAACACATCAATCAGATATAGCAGGATATGGACCAAATGATATAGAAGAAAAAGGCGTTTCATGGATTTTATTAGACTGGAAAATACAAGTTTTAAAAAGGCCTAAATATGGACAAATTTTAAAAGTAAACACATGGGCAAGGACAATAGATGGTGAAGTTAAGAAAACACATACATATAGAGACTTTGAAATATATGATGTACAAAATAATTTATGTGTCATTGGAACATCAAAATGGGTTTTAATAGATATTCATACAGGAAGAATTACGAAAATAAGTGATGAAGTTATTGGAAAATATGATGTTGAGGATAAATGTGTATTTAATATTGGTGAATTGGATAAAATAACTATACCAGAAAATTTTAGTAATGAGATTACGTATAAAGTTGCTAGAAAAGATATTGATTTAAATGGACATATGCATAATTTGTATTATTTGGACTTGGCTTATGAAGCATTACCACAGGAGGTTTATGAAAAAAGACCATTTGACAACTTTAGAATACAATATAAAAAAGAAATTAAATTAGGTGATATTATCAAATGTAAATATACTTTTGAAAATGATGAACATATTATAACTATATGTAATGAAGATAATACTAAAGTACATGCTATAGTTATTTTAAAATAGCATTTTTTCGTTATAATTCACAGCCGTTAAAATTAGTGATGTCCTGCAACGGGTAATAGTTATTAACCCTGCGCGGACTTTAAGTTTTGTTTGGCTGTGAATAGTAACACAATTTTAATAATTTTTGCAAAAAATGTTGAAAAATGTTATTTAATTGTGATATAATAAAACTCGGTTTTAAAAAAGGGAGGAATTTTAAATGAAACATTTAAGAAAAACAAAAATAGTAGGAACAATAGGACCAGCAAGTGAAAATAAATTAGAAGAATTATTTGCTGCTGGATTAAATGTAACAAGAGTAAACTACTCACATGGTAGTTGGGATGAACAATCAGAAAAAACAGAAAGTATTTTAAAATTAAGAGAAGAATTAAATATTCCAATTGCTCTATTATTGGATATGAAAGGACCAGAAATAAGAACAGGTATGTTATATTCTGGTAAAAACACAAAAATTCAATTAAAAGATGGACAAAAATTTACATTAGTAAATGAAGACATTGAAGGAAACGAAGAAAAAGTTTCAGTTTCATATAAAGGATTATATAATGATGTAAAACCTGGAACAAAAATATTAATAGATGATGGTGCAATTGAATTAAAAGTTGATGAAGTTGTAGGAAAAGACATCGTTTGTACAGTAGTTCATGGAAATGGATTAGGAAGTAGAAAAACAATGAATTTACCTGGAACAGTAATAAGATTACCAGGTTTAGCTGAAAAAGATATTGCTGACTTAAAAACAGCATGTGAACATGGCTATGATTATGTTGCAATTTCATTTGCAAGAAATGCAGAAGATATTAATAATGTAAGAAAAGTATTAGACGAAAATGGTGGAAAAGACATTAAAATAATTACTAAAGTTGAAAATGTTGAAGGTCTTTCAAACATGGAAACAATAGTAGATTTAGCAGATGCTCAAATGATAGCACGTGGAGATATGGCTACAGAAACAGACTTTACAGAACCACCTGTAATGCAAAAGAAATTTATAAAAATGTGCAATAGCCAAAACAAACCAGCTATAACAGCTACACAAATGTTAGAATCAATGACACATCAACCATTACCAACAAGAGCAGAAGCAAGTGACGTTGCAAACGCTATTTATGATAGAACAAGTGCAATAATGTTATCAGGAGAATGTGCTCAGGGTGATTATCCAGTAGAATGTGTTCAAACAATGGTAAAAATAGCAAACAGAGTTGAACCAGAAATCAATTACTGGAAGAGATTTGACGAAAGAGAAGATATAAAATTAGATGATCTAGAATCAAATATTGCATATTCTACATGTGTAATAGCTAAGAATATAAAAGCAGATGCAATAGCATGCTATACAAATTCAGGAGATTCAGCTAGAAGAATAGCTGGAATGGGAGCTGGATGCCCAATATTAGCTATAACAGATAATAGAAGAACATTTAACCAATTAGCATTAGTATGGAATGTAACACCAGTATATGTTGAAAAACAAGAAACAATTGATAAAACAATTGAAGCTGGTCTTAAAAAATTACAAGACAAAGAAATTCTTGAAAAAGGTGATACAATAGTATTATCTAGCGGTTCAAAAATGTTAGATAATAACATGGAAAGCAAAATAATTGGTGGAGTTGTAAGAATATAATTATCATTTTAGTATATTTATAAAAAGCAAAAGAATTAGTAGAAGAAATTTTACTAATTCTTTTTTTAATTCGTTTAAAAAAGTTCTTATATGGTAGCAAATGTCGAAAAAACTCATATAATAAAATTAAAGGAGGAAAAAATATGTTTAGAAGATATAAACAATGTTCTTGTATGAATAATAATTATACAAATAATTCATATGTAAACAATGAAGAATCAGAAAATGAAATGATGGAAATTTCATGCCAAAATGCATATTCACCATGTACACAAAATGATTACATGGACTGTTGTGAATGTGGATTTGACGAAGAATATGGTGTATTTCCAGAAAATCCAATGTTAGGTCAAAGTTATGTACCAATGCAATATATGAACGAAACATTTAAACCATGTGTAGGGTTAAAAATGGGAACAATATTTCCAGAACTAGTTAGCCCATATACACCATGTCAAAGTATGAGAGAAAATGAATATATTGCTGCAACAAATACAATAAAGGAGGGCTGTAACAAATGTCAATAGAAGAAAATAGAAACTGCGGTTGTAACAACAATGATAGCATGATGAATAGTTATAATATGATGAGTAACAATTCATGCGAATGTGAAGAAGGAAGAACAATTGACTGTTGTGCTAAAGAAGAAATGTTACAACAAATTAGATGTTATGAATTTGCAATAAATGAACTTGCATTATACTTAGACACACATCCAGAAGATGACAGAGCTCTTTGCTTGCATAGAAGATATG